>JAPLEC010000200.1 GCA_026391515.1 Bacteroidia bacterium
CATAATAAAAACTGCCATTATTATTGCAGCCACATCACCAAACACTACATACATTGCAGAAGTGGCTACTCTGTCATCGGTAGCATATTGTATCCCCCGGCTTAACACTTCAGCACCATCCGGAGAACCTGAAAGAGGCAGTATTCTGATGTAAATAAAATTGACAAGAAGATAAATAACAGAAACGATCAACGTTCCGAAAAAGAGGCTCAGAGGTACATTACGTTTAGGATTGATAACCTCACCGGATATATAAGTTACATTATACCAGGCATCTGCAGAGAATAGTGAACCGACCAGTGCAGTGCCGATTGCAGCAATCAATGCGAATCCTGCTAAAGGAATGACCTGATTATTAGTCACAACCTGGCTTGCTTTCCAGAACACCTCCTTGTTCAGCTCAAATGAGCTTATGCTTTTTGTTGCAAAAAACCCGATTAAGATAACGCCGAAAAGAGCTAAAACTTTTGTTGAAGTAAAAATGTTTTGTACAGTCTTTCCTGTAACGATACCTCTTGTATTGAGCCAGGTCAGAAATGAGATCATTGCTATGGCAACGACCATTGTACTGTTAATTTTTAAAGGTCCTATCTGAAACAGAATATTCTTTTCCGCTATCCATGGGAAAAGAACACCGCTGAATTTTGCAAATGCCACAGCTACTGCAGCTATTGAACCGCACTGGATGACAAGAAAAGTTGTCCACCCGAAAAGAAATCCGATCAATGGATGGTATGCTTCTTTCAGATAAACATATTGTCCTCCGACATGAGGCATCATTGAAGCCAGCTCGCCATAGCTTAAAGCTCCTATAACTGTTATTATTCCGGTTATAAGCCAGACAATCATCAACCATCCCGGAGAGCCGACTGTCCTGGCGATGTCAGCGCTCACAATGAAAATACCAGAACCAATCATGGCTCCGGCTACAATCGAAATCCCGTCAAAAAGATTTACGCGTTTCTTTAAAAAATGATTCTCTGCCTGCATTTAATAAAATATTCATCAAAATTAAATAATCAAATGAGACTGCCTAAAATTTTGTCAGTAACTATCAGCAATTTAATAATAGTTTGTTTACTGACTTTAGTAATAATGATGAATTTATCGACTTACACGTACTCACCCTCCCGACCTCCCTCTCTACCCTGCAAACTACTCTTTATACACAATATCTGCGGAGTTGAAAAAATGAATGACAATTTAAAAGACATTCAAAATGTCGCAGGAGATTCCTCATCCCGAGTTCTCGGGATGAGGAATCTCCTTCAGCACTCAGAAACATCCTATAGCATCAATAAAAAAATATAACAACTGCTTATATCTGTTTATAACCCCTTTAATGAAATGTGTACAAAGGGTAGTGCGCCAGCAAAAGGGGGCTTGGAGGATGAGGTACGTGCAAAACCGTAGATAGGGCTGGGGTGTCAGTACATGTAGTCTAACTGGAAAACCTTAGAAATACTAATTATGATTAACCAAAAAAAGTTAAATTTGTTACAACCCATTTAATAATCCCAACCATGAAAAAAAGAATTTCAAAAGTACTGATACAGGTTTGTTTATTTTCAGCGATTTCGATAATTGCCGCTGCTCAGGCAGGTACAACGCTTATTAAAGTTATTGTTTCACCTGATCATAAAGACTGGACTTACAAGGTGAACGAAACAGCAAAATTCAGCGTTCAGGTTCTTAAATATGGTAATCTGCTTGATAATGTGACCATTAACTATGAAACAGGCACTGAAACGCTACCTGATGTAACCAAAGAGGGTGTAGTTTTAAAAAATGGCACTACAGAATTTTCAGGAACAATGAAAACTCCTGGTTTTTATCGTGTAAGAGTTTGGGCAGTTGTCGATGGCAGAAAATATGAAGGGCTGGCTACTGCAGGATTTGAACCTGAAAAAATCCAGCCTACTGTGAAAGACCCTTCTGATTTTGACACTTTCTGGAGTAATGCTATTACAGAAGCCCGCAAAATTAACCTTGATCCGATGATCACCCTTATGCCTGAAAGATGTACCAGCGATGTTAATGTATATCACATCAGCTTCCAGAATAATGCTCTCATGTCGAGAATCTATGGAATCCTGGCAATACCCAAGAAAGAAGGAAAATATCCTGCCATACTAAAGGTTCCGGGTGCAGGAATTCGTCCCTATACCGGCGACACAAGATTAGCAGCACTCGGATTTATTACTCTTGAAATTGGAATCCATGGAATACCCGTAAACCTTGATCCACAGGTATATAACAATCTGAACGGAGCAGCCCTGGCTAACTACAATAACATAAGACTAAATGACCGCGACAATTTTTACTACAAAAGAGTTTACGTGGGATGTGTAAGAGCAATTGATTTTATTTTCACGTTGCCTGAATTTAACGGAACTGATGTCGCTGTGACAGGTGGAAGCCAGGGAGGTGCGCTTACAATTGTTACTGCAGGACTCGACAAGAGGGTTAAATATATGGCAGCTATGTACCCTGCTCTTTGCGATAATACCGGTTACCTGAATGGAAGAGCTGGCGGCTGGCCGCATTATTTCAGGAATACCCAACCGAAACCAGGAGAGGTGGAAACGCTTGGTTATTATGACGTTGTCAATTTTGCCCGCAGAGTCACAATACCAGGATTCTATACATGGGGATATAACGATATGACCTGCCCGCCGACATCAATGTACTCAGCATATAATGTTATAACAGCCCCGAAAGAATTACAGATTTTCCAGGAAACCGGTCACTGGACATTCCCCGAACAGGGTGAAATTCTTAACAACTGGCTGATAAAACAATTTAATAAATAGCTATTAACGGGTAAAAAGTTAACGGATAATATATTCTTCTGTTTAACTTTTGTTGCTTTTTCTGATAAAACTAAAGTATGAAACATATTAAAAAAGCTTAAAAGATGAAAAGATTAATTACGGTTTTTATGCTTCTCAGCCTCTTTCTGATCAATTATGCACAGAAGTTTGATCAGCTCGCCAAAACACCTCCCATGGGGTGGAACAGCTGGAACAAGTATCACTGCGATGTAAGTGAGGCTCTTATTATGCAAATGGCTGATGCCATGGTAAGCAGCGGTATGAAGGATGCCGGTTTTGAATATATCGTAATTGATGACTGCTGGCAGATTGCCCGTGATGAGAACGGAGAGATTGTCGCTGATAAGGACCGATTCCCTCACGGAATGAAATATGTTGCTGATTATGTGCACTCCAAAGGCTTGAAATTCGGAATTTATTCATGTGCAGGTAAGCTGACATGTCAGAAACGACCGGGCGGGCTGGGCCATGAATACCAGGATGCACGCACATATACAAGATATGGAGTCGACTATCTGAAATATGACTGGTGCAATTCAAGTACACAGGATGCAAAATCTTCATATGCCAACATGCGTGATGCGCTCTACGCTGCAGGCAGACCGATCGTTTTCAGTATCTGTGAATGGGGTTCAAACAAACCATGGGAATGGGCCGGCGATGTTGGTCATTTATGGAGGACAACTGGTGATATAGGTGATTCCTGGAACAGCATGATAAATATTTTTAATCAGCAAAAAGATCTTGCAAGGTATGCGGGACCAGGTCACTGGAATGATCCGGATATGCTTGAAGTAGGAAATGGCGGAATGACTTATGAGGAATATAAAACTCATTTTTCGCTATGGTGTATGCTGGCTTCACCGCTTATGGCAGGTAATGATCTTCAGAATATGACGCCGGAGACAAAATCAATTCTTCTTAATAAAGAAATAATAGCCCTGGATCAGGATTCGCTGGGCAGACAAGCTGTTTGCTACAGGGATAACGGAGATTACCAGATATGGATCAAAGCTCTGGCAAAAAATGAAAAAGCAATATGTCTGCTGAATAAGAGTGATGAAAAAAAATCCGTAATGGTAGATTATGCGTTGCTGGCAAAAGCGAACACAGGCAGACGCAGCGGTCCTGCCATGAATCTTGAAAATTACAGAGTCAGAGATTTGTGGGAGCACAAGGACCTTATTCTGAAAGAGACCTCAATATTTGTGGATCTCCTTCCTCATACGGTGAAAGTTTACCGTTTTATCAGGAAATAGAATGGTTTAATCCTGTATTTAAAATCGAACAGGGTTTCTTAAAAGATCTTTTAAGACACCCTCATAAATTCTAACAAGGAATCTCAGATCTCAATAATTGTACTTCTATTTCACTGAAAACCTGTAAATAGTCTGCGACTTAAAAGTCTTACCGGGATTAAGAATAGTCGTCGGAAAATCCGGGTGATTGGGGCTGTCAGGAAAATGACCGGTCTCGAGGCATAAACCTGAACGATAATTATATGGTTTGCCCCCATGTCCTATTCTTGTACCATTCAGAAAATTTCCGCAATAAAACTGGACTCCCGGCTGATCGGAAATGACTTCCATGAAACGTCCGCTTACAGGTTCATAAACAGTAGCATCCACTTCTTCAACATTATTCAGGACAAACGTATGGTCATATCCTTTCCCGTAAATCAGCTGATCGTATTTCTCACCTATCCTTTCACCAACTGTATGAGGTGAAGTGAAATCAAAAGGAGTGCCTGTAACAGGTCGCAGTTCACCGGTAGGGATTAGTGTCGAATCGACAGGAACGAAATTTCCAGCCTTGATAACAAGCTGATGATCAAGAATATCACCATTGCCGGCACCATGCAGGTTGAAGTAAGCATGGTTGGTAATGTTGAGCACGGTCTTTTTGTCAGTAGTACAGGTATAGTTTATGACGATCTCATTATTGTCGGTCCATGTATAATCAGCTTCTACATTCATATTGCCCGGATAACCTGATTCCATATCAGGGCTCTTATAAGTGAATTTGACAGTTGGATTCTTGGCTTTTTCAGGAATTTCGATATCCCAAACCGCACTGTGCCAGCCGCCAGGACCACCGTGAAGTGAATTCACACCATTATTTATTGGAAGTGTGTATTCAACTCCGTCGAGTGCGAATTTCCCTTTTGCAATCCTGTTAGCGTATCGTCCAACAACTGCGCCGTAATAAGGATCACCTTTGATCATTCCGTCGAAAGTATCAAAACCGAAGGTGATATTATCTTTATTGCCGTTTTTATCAGGAACTTCTATCCATGTTATCCTTGCACCAAAATTTGTAAGCTGAATAACATTACCTGCTTTATTTGTAAGGGTAAGAAGAAATACCTCTTTACCTTT
>JAPLEC010000016.1 GCA_026391515.1 Bacteroidia bacterium
ATAACCTTTCCCTTCGAGCATTTTATCAAGTAAAGTTATACCACTTGAGACTCTTTCGTTTGATACAATATGTTTTAATCCTAAGGAAGTTACAGGTAATACTGAAAAACCATTTTCATCAATCAGAAATGGATACTCATTGGTCCCATGCATTGAACCACGGTACTTTACGACCCGTAAACGACGTGTAGAAGTCTGTTCTGTCACCCTATGGTCGAGCATAATAACACAATCTGAGACATATTCTTCCAAGCCTTGTCTGGTAAGTGTTTCTTCTCCGCGCTCGCCTGTTATGATTGCAGTAACACCTTTTTCTTTTAACCAGTGAAATAAACGCCGCAGTTCAGCGCGTAAGATCAGTTGGTTCGGCAATCCGGCAAATAGTGATTCAATCGTGTCTAAAACAACACGCTTTGCTCCAACAGAATTAATTGCATAATCAAGTCGTACGAATAAACCTTCTAAATCGTATTCCCCGGTTTCTTCAATTTCACTGCGCTCAATATGAACATGGTCAAGTGCAATTTTTTTATTCTTGACAAGGTCTACCAGATCAAAACCTAGTGAAGCAACATTTTTGATTAATTCTTCATTAGTTTCTTCGAAGGACATAAATACGCCAGGTTCGCTAAATTGTGTAGCACCACGTACAAGGAACTCCATCCCAAAAAGTGTCTTTCCGCAGCCTGCGCCACCACAGACCAGGGTTGGTCTGCCTGTTGGTAATCCACCGTTTGTTATTTCATCAAAACCCTGAATTCCGGTTGGAGACTTGGAAAGAGCTTGATTTATTATTTTACTCTCTGCTTTTTTCATTAATTTTCAACTAAATTATTGTTTTACAGGTATAAAGGTACAAGTTTTAGTTCGTCAATACCAATTTTTTATTAATGCTTAATAATTCTTCATATTTTAATTTTACATCGGTTATTTGTTTGGCTTTTGGGAATTCATTGACTATAATAGCACGGTTATGGTCAAGGTCACTGGCTTTTCTAATCTCAAAAATAATATGCTCTTTTGCCCTTTTCAACCTCTTTATTATCAATTTTTCCCATCTTATTTACAAATTTAATTGTCTGTAATGAAGATCAACAGCTGATTTTAAACCAGCTTTTATAATGTTGGCTTCATGGGAATATCAAATTACTCAACAAAGTTGCAATCCTTTATCCTGAGAGTTGTTACATAATTCCGGGAATAAGTTATATTATTCACACATCACCCAGAGTGTTGCGTCTTTTTTGTTTAAGGTTTTTAAATTGGGTTGGTGTGAGTCCTGTCATTTTCTTAAACTGGTTTGACAGATGTGCCACACTGCTGTAATGTAGTTTCCAGGCAATCTCGGTAAGATTGAGCTCATCATAAACCAACAGCTCTTTTACTTTTTCTATTTTATGGGCCAGGTAAAATTGCTCAATAGTAATACCTTTAACTTCGGAGAAAAGATTTGCGAGGTATGTGTAATTGTAGTTTAGTTTTTCGCTTAAGTGATCGGAAAGGTTTATTTTGATCTGTTCATCAGTATAATGAACAAGTTCAATAATAATCGTCTTTATTTTTTCGACCAGAATATTCTTTTTATTATCCATCAATTCAAGCCCGGATTTTTTAAGTGCTATGCTCAGACTGGCCTGTTGTTTTGCGGAGATTTCTTCCCTGATTTCAGCTTCACCCAAATCGACAGTGATATAATGCAATCCAAGCTTTTCAAGCTCTGATTTCACTACCATCTTGCACCGGATGCAAACCATATTTTGGATGTACAGTTTCAATCTTTATTTTCTTAAATATCCAAAGCCATGTACAAAGTTAGATGATTTTTTTTGTAATAAATGTCCCTGTATTTATTAAAAATGTGTGAATAATGTAAATCTTCTCCTGAATTATGTAATGCTAAATATAGCCATTTAAAATAATTTTGTTTAAATTACTGAAATTAATATAATTACTAAAAAAGAAAGGAAATTGAAATGAACTATTTGTATTTAATTATTCCAGTTGTACTGATATTTTTTGCAGGAATCAGAATTGTAAGGCCAACTCATCGAGGTTTGATTGAGAGGCTGGGAAAGTATCATTTTTTTGCCATGCCGGGATTTCATTGGATTATTCCGGTTATTGACAAACTATATCTGGTAAATGTTACTGAACAGATGGTAGATGCCCAGCCTCAGGAAATAATCACAAACGATAATCTGAATGCAAGCGTGGATGCGCAGGTTTATTTCAGGGTGAAAGCCGATGAGGAAAGCGTTAAAGGATCAACTTACAGGGTCAATAATTACAGATTGCAGATCGTTAGTCTGGCACGCACTACGCTTCGTAATATCATCGGGACACTCACTCTTAAATCGGCCAATAGCGAACGAGGAAAAATTAATGCCGAACTCTATAAGACACTTCATAATGAAACCCAGACCTGGGGTATTGAAATTGTACGGACAGAGTTGAAAGAAATTGACCCGCCAAGTGACGTGCAGGATACTATGAATAAAGTGGTAAAAGCTGAAAATGAAAAAATAGCTGCCATAGATTCTGCTACAGCTGCGGAAACTGTTGCCGATGGAATAAAACGCGCCAAGATTAAAGAAGCTGAAGGTTATAAGCAATCGAAAATATTGCATGCTGAAGGAGAAGCTGAAGCCATTAAACTGGTAAATGAAGCAGCAGATAAATACTTTGTTGGGAATGCCCAATTGTTACGAAAGCTGGAAGCTCTTGAAACATCTCTCGGGAGTAACGCTAAAATTGTAATTCCAACAGGGACCGAACTGGTTAACATTATAGGTGAGATGGCAGGAATAGTGCCTATAGACCTGAAAAAAGCAAAGAATACATAGCTGGTTGATCGGAGGTAACAAACAGATTCATAAAATATTTGAATGGAACAGTTTAAAAGACATGCCCTCTTTTCATTATTTTCTGCCCTCGGAAATCAGCTCCGGGGGCTTCCTGTTTTTATTAACAGGCACAATCAAATATTTATTCAGAGTATTGATTAGATTAAAGCCATATGCAAATTGTATGCAAATGGTAAAACGAAAAGGGAGTTAACATCTTTGTAACTACCTGATTCTGATTGGTCGGGGTGATCTCCCGACCTCAAGTATTTAACTCCGGCTTTGGGTGGTCAATTTATTCCGGCCAACAATGGTTAAGGTCACTGACTTTTCCCCTTGGGCTTTTAATGGCAGCTATGGTTAATAAAGCGGAGAGGAAAAGAGACCCTGCCATAAAGACATATGATGCACCAAATCGTCCTGTAACACCGTTTAAATAACCGACAATGTATGATCCTGCAAATGACCCTAACGCCCCAAAACTGTTAATCAGGGCTATAGCTCCTGCAGTAACATTACTGGGCAAAACTTCTGTAATAATTGCGAAGAACGGTCCATATGGAGTGTACATAGCTGCACCTGCAATAACAAGCAATACAACTGATAACCAAAAATTACTTGTTCCTGCCAAGTACGAAAAATAGAAGGCAATAGCACCGATTAACAGAAATGGCCAGATAAATGATTTTCTTTTTAATGTTTTGTCAGAGAAATAAGATGCTACAAACATACCAATAACAGCAAAAAGATAGGGAATGGAAGCCAGCCATCCGGTTTTTGTTATACTGATGTCAGGAGCTGCCTTAATGATTGAAGGCAGCCACATAACAAAACCATAAACGCCAATACTCCAGAAAGCATATTGCAGACATAATAAAATAACCGCTCTTGATTTTAATGCTTCTGCATAGTTTTTAACAGGCTTAATAGACTGCTGCTCTTCCTGATGCTTTTCTGTCAAATCTTGTTTTTCAAGTTCTGTTAACCATTTAGCACTTCGGGGGTGATCATCAACCAGCCACCACCAGAAAAATGCCCATACAATAGCAGGCAATCCTTCAAAAATAAACATCCAGCGCCAGCCTGCAGATTTTATTATATAACCAGATAGAATTGACATCCAGATAATGGTAACAGGATTCCCCAGAATTAG
>JAPLEC010000148.1 GCA_026391515.1 Bacteroidia bacterium
GCGATGTTCAGCAAAGAATGGCACACACCCGAAATAAAAATTCTGAATCCGGAAGCTTTTGCTGCCCAGACATCAGATCCTCATAAACAATTGAAAATAAGCCTCTCAGATACAAAGTACAACCTGGACAGGGTAAATGTATGGATAAATGATGTTCCCATAGCCGGGCAAAATGGAATTTCATTGCGCAATAATCCGGCAAGCTCTGTTATTAAAGATATTCCGCTGACTCTCTCTGCCGGTACTAATAAGATCCAGGTTTCCTGTTTAAATGAAAAAGGAGTAGAGAGCCTTATAGAGGCTGTGGAAATAATTTATAATCCGATATCCTTAACAAAACCCGACCTATATGTTATTGCGATGAGCGTCTCCTCTTATAAGGACAAGCGTTATAACCTTCAATATGCAGCTAAAGATGGGAGAGACATTGCTTCATTGTTTAATTCTGAATTATCTGAAAAAGCAGGATACAATCGGATAATTGTTGATACGCTTTTTAATAGTTCCGCTACAAAAGAAAACTTCTTCAGGCTCAGGGATAAACTGTTGACTACAAATGTTGACGACCAGGTAGTGGTGTTCGTTTCCGGCCATGGCCTTCTTGACAATAATATGGATTTTTATTTTGCAACCTGCGACATTGACTTTAGTCATCCGGAAAAACGGGGCATTTCATTTGATAATCTTGAAGATCTCCTTGACAGTATCCCTGCAAGGAAAAAACTGATGATGATGGATGCCTGTCATAGCGGGGAAATAGACAAGGAAGAACCAACAAATCTTTTGGCCCAAAACCTGGGAACCTCATCTGATATCACTTTCAGGGGAAATGTGAAAGAATACAGTTTTAAAGGAGTAAACAGCACTATGTCACAATCGGGAACTAATCTGAACAGTTCATTTGAGCTGATGCAGGAGCTGTTTGCCGGTCTTGATAATGGCACCGGAACAACTGTAATATCGGCAGCAGCAGGTAAAGGATATGCTCTTGAATCGCCACAATGGAACAATGGCATCTTCACCTTTACTATTCTGAATGGAATGAAAAACAAGGCTGCCGACAAAAATAACGATGGCCAGATAACTGTATCTGAATTGAAAGATTATTCCATAAAACAGGTGGAGCTTCTTACAGGAGGGAAACAAAAACCTACAGCCAGAAGAGAATCTATAAATTACGACTGGAAAATATGGTAATTATCTGCTGAAATTTATGAATTTAAAACTTGCTGAAACTGCATGACATCTATGAAAAAAATTGCCGCAAAATATAAGGTGCTTTGTTTAATATTAGCTTTATCAATATTGTCTCTGAAGGGATCGGGACAAACAGCACAGGACTATTTCAATAAGGGTAATGCAAAGAGCGACCTCAAAATCTACAGTGAAGCAATTGCATATTATACTAAGGCAATTGAGCTTGATCCTAAGTACGCAAAAGCTTATTACAGCAGGGGTAAGGTAAAGGACATACTTCAGGATTATTTCGGAGCTATCGAAGACTATACAAAAGCAATTGACGCCAATCTTAACGATATAGAAGCTTATTATTACAGAGGAAATGCAAAGAGCAACCTTAAGGTTTATGAGGAAGCTGTCTCTGACTACACTAAAGTTATTGAGATCAACCCTAAATATGAAAAAGCATACTATAACAGGGCATCGGCAAAAAAAAATCTCCAGGATTACATCGGGGCTGTTTCAGACTATACTAAAGCTATTGAAATAAGCCCTAAGAATGTAAAGGCATATATCAACAGGGCAAATGCTGAAAGCAGCCTCCAAAATTATAGTGAAGCAATATCAGACTACTCTAAAGCAATTGAGATCAATCCTGATGATAAAGATTCATATTTTAACAGGGCATTCGATAAGGTCAATTTTGAAGACTACGCTGGAGCAATAGAAGATTATACCAAGGTAATTAAATTGGATCCTGATAATGTAACAGCTTATGTCAACAGGGGAGAACAAAAGATTAAGTTTCAGGATCTCGCGGGAGCAATTACAGACTTTACTAAAGCAATTGAAATTGATCCCGGGTATGAATTGGCATATTTTATCAGAGCAGATGCTGAGAAAGATCTCCAGGACTATGATGGAGCAATAGCTGATTATACCTGGGCTCTTAATCTTTATCCTGAAAACGGAGATTTATATTATAATAGGGCAACAGCTAAACACTTACTTCGGGACTTCAGTGGAGCAGTTGACGATTATACAAAAGCCAGCGAGTATTATCCCAACGATATTAATATTATTTTTAATAGGGGAAATGCAAGGAGCGGTCTCCAGGACTTCAAAGGAGCAATCGCTGATTATGATAAGGTAATTGAGCTTCATGATGAACCATTTTTTTTCGAATTGCTGGCCAAAGACACTCTTCAGAACAATAATGACGCAAAGGCCGATCATTCAAATATCCCGGATGTATTTTTTCGCAGGGGACTCGCAAAAGAAAGTCTTCAGGACTACACGGGAGCAATAGCAGACTTTACTGAGGTAATAGAGATTAACCCGAATGACGGGGCTGCATATAATGAAAGAGGTCTTTGTAAAGATATTCTTAAAGATTACTCAGGATCGACTGCTGACTTCAGTAAAGCAATAGAGCTTGACCCTAATGATATAAAGGCTTATAATGACAGAGGAATAGCAAAGGCCAATCTTGAAGATTTCAGTGGAGCAATTGCTGACTATTATAAGGTTAAGGATTATGTTGACAGGGCAGCACAAAAGAATAAACTCCAGGATTTCACTGGAGCAATCGCTGACTATACTAAAGCAATTGAAATAAGCCCTAAGAATTCAAAGGCTTATCATTTCCGAGGAAATGCAAAGAGCGATCTTGAAGACTACAATGGAGCAATTGACGACTATACAAAAGCTATCGAGCTTAATCCTAAGGATGCAGATACTTATTATGACCGAGGACTTGCAAAGCATTATCTTCAAGACTATCAAGGGGCAATTTTTGACTATAATAAGGCATTAGAAATTAACCCTGAATTTTCAGATGCTTTTTATAGCAGAGGAGTTGCAAAGTATAATCTGCAAGACTATATGGGTGCAATTAATGACTATTCTAAAGCCAAAGAGATTGATCCTGAATTTTCACAAGTTTATTTTAGCAGAGGAGTTGCAAAGAGCGATCTTGAAGACTACAATGGAGCAATTGACGACTATACAAAAGCCAGTGAGTTTTCTCCTGGTGATATTAATGTTTATATTAATAGAGGAAATGCAAGGAGCGGTCTGCAGGACTTCAAAGGAGCAATTGCTGACTATACTAAAGCAATAGAGATTGACCCTAATGATATAAAGGCTTATTTTAATAGGGGTTTTGCAAAATCAGAACTCAAAGATTACAATGGATCCATAGATGATTATGATGTTGCGATAAAAATTGATTCCAGCTTTTCAGATATTTACAATGATCGAGGCTGGTCTAAGTTAAAATTAAGTTTATTTTCTGAAGCATTAGTCGATTTTAATAAAGCAATTGAACTGGATGCAAAGAATGATTATACATTTAACAACAGAGCAGAAGTAAAATATAGTCTTAACGATTTTGAAGGCTGCATTAAAGATTCCGAAATGGCTTTAAGCATTAATCCTGAACAGCCGGATTCTTATTACCTGATGGGAATGTCTTACTTTAAGCTCGGGAAAATGGATGCAGCATGCGAGAACTGGAACAAAGCTAAGGAAGCAGGAAAAGCAGAAGCTGCAGAGTATATCTCAAAATATTGCAGTAAGAAGTGAAATACTCATCATTTAGCTATAAATCAATAACTTACGAGGAGGGTGCATAAACTACTTTTAGCTTTTCTCACCGGAACGAACCAGAGACCAACTGTGAGAAAAGAATCAATCAATTATGATTGGAAAATCCGGTAATTGTCTTAGAAATGATTTTATCCGCTATAGTAATTGTACAATCCATAGGTGGTTTAGCATTTATTTAATTAATATTTAAAAGTAGAATTGTTATTTTTATATATTCTATATCAAGATAAAAGGTAGGTATGGAACAAGATGAAAAACCTAAGATCGCTGAGTTAAAACGCCCACGAGCAGGATGCTTCTGGTTGTGCGTTCTGATAACAATCATTTTTTTGATATTTCTTGTTCCACGTTATGGATGGGGAATTATGGCTTTAACATCTCCAGTAATTATATTCGGTATTCTTGATCTTATATCATACTTTGAAGAGGATGCAAAGACAAGACCGCTTGAGTCTGCAGATGCCTATTATAGCAGAGGGATAAAAAAACTCAATCTTCATTACTATAAGGAAGCAATTAACGACTTTACTTACGCTATTGGGCTTGATCCTAGGCATATTACATCTTTTCTTCATAGAGGTCTTGCAAAGACCAGCCTGAAAGACTATAAGGGCGCGCTTTCTGACTATAATCATGCCATTAGGCTGGATCCTGATAATAAAGTATCTTATTTCTACAGAGGCAGACTTAGAAAAGATTATCTCAATGACTATAAAGGAGCTATAACCGATTATACTAAATCTATTGAAGGTGCTGCTTATGATGAAATAACATATGAGAACAGGGGAAATTCAAAGTACAAGCTCAAGGATTATAATGGAGCAATTGCCGACTACTCCAAAGCTATTGAAACATCCATAGAACCTGAATCTCTTTTTTTCTATCGGGGTAATGCAAAATACAGACTTGGAGATTTTGGTGGAGCAATAGCTGACTTTAGTCAATCAATTGAGCATGATCCATATTATGCAGATGCTTATTTTAACAGGGGCGTTACAAAAGAAAGAATGAACGATCACAATGAAGCAATTATCGATTTTAATAAAGCTATAGAAATAGCACCCAAAAACAAAGAAGTTTATTCTGACCAAAGTGAAATAAAGGATGATCTTACGGATATTGCAGGTGAAATGGTTGATTTGACCTGGGTTAAAGATATTGAACATTATTTTGAAGATACAGTTGATAATAAGAAGGCTGCAGAAGAAGTCAGACTTGGACATGAAAAGGCTGTAAGCGATCATATCAAAGTAACTGATATCATTCCGGAGCAGGTAATTACATTTTTTCATAAGCGATCATTAAAATGGATAGTCCTGACAATCGTTGCGTTCCTGCTGGTAACCGTAGGATTATTCTTTAGAGAAAAGGAGAAAAAGGGAAAGATCGAAACAGAGGATAGAGAGAAGAGCATACAAAAGGAAAACACAGGTATAGTTGCCGATAGTGTCCCTGTTGCTGACAATGTCCCTGTCGTCGACTCATTATTAAATGCTTCGTCAAAGGTTAATTAACTATTTTACAAAATCAATTGAACTTTATCCGGGATATGTGAAAGCTTATTGCTTCAGAGGAATTATAAAGAGCGAAAAAAAGGACTCAGCGGGAGCAATGGCCGATTTTAATAAAGCTACACATCTTGATCCAAAGAATCCTGATGTTTACTGGTATAAAGGGAATGCTCAGAATATACTGAATGATTTTAAAGGAGCAATTGTAAGCTATACAAACTCCATTGAACTGGATCCTGAGTATATGGATGCTTATCGTAACAGGGGATTTGCATATACAAATCTTCATAATTACGACAAAGCAATATCAGACTTTTCTAAAGTTATTAATCTTTATTCTGATTATCAGACTGCGTTAAGAAACAAAGGGCTCG
>JAPLEC010000124.1 GCA_026391515.1 Bacteroidia bacterium
TGAAGAGTATTTCGATGATCTGAACACAAGGTTTGACAGGAAGGAATTTGAGGTTTCCGACAGTATACATTTTGCCGATTCTCTTAAGTTCACGACCCCCGGAGGGAAGACAGTATATGGCGGCGGCGGAATAATGCCTGATATATTTGTAGCTGCAGATACGTTGAATTATTCAGGTTATTACGGGGCACTGGCACGGAAAGGGATATTTAATTCATTTGTGCTTGAGTATTCTGATAAAAACAGGGCAAAAATCACATCAGACTTTAAAACATTCGATGATTTTAGAAAAAGATTTGTGTTCATCCCGGAAGAAATTAAGAGCTTTATAAAGAAAGGTGAAGAAGGTGGTGTAAAATACAATGAAAGTCAATATAAACATTCTGAAAGTGAGATATTATTGGTTCTGAAGGCTCTTGTGGCCAATAATATCTGGCAGACAAACGAATACTTCAGAATTGTAAACGAAAATGATCTTTTAATCAAAAAAGCTTTGAATGTAATATCTGATGAGAATACTTATAAAGGGATTTTAGGTTATAAGTAATATTTTATAATTTTAATTACTGATCCTGAAACTTAATACGGAAAACGAGGTTTTAACCAGGTGAGAGGTTGTTTTATTTACTGCTTTTTGTTGCAGTGAAATAATATTCAACATTATATGTTATTTCAGTATCCGGATCTGTATAAGTTCCGGTTTCTTCCCAGGTCAATGTATTACCATTAACAGCCACATTTGCCCATTCAATATCTGCATCACCATTTTCAATAATAAGTAAATTATCGTTTAAAGTAAAAGTGGTTGTTGCAGGAAGATAGCCACTTCGATATTGAATTATACTGCCTCCCTCGGTAAACTCATATGCTAATTCATTAGTTTTATAATAATAGATGTACTCAAATTCTTTAACATTATCTAACAAATAAACCTGTCTCTCAATCTGCATTTTCCATTTGCCAATGATCAAATCACCAATAGATGTCGCCAACTGATCTTTCTTACATGAAGTCAGTGTCAATGTCAAAAAAATAAATAACAGACCGGTAATATATGCTTGCTTCTTCATGTTTGGTAAATTTTTTTCTTATTCAATTCAAAGATATTATTTGTTACGTAAAGAAACGACAAAAATTGCATTCTCAGTCAATCAATCCATAATGATTTTGCAGAAAATCTGTTTATTCAGGTAAATGATTAATTTTGATAATTATCACCGGATGGGGATCTCATGATGACAATCAGAACTGTTCCCGGTTTGAAATCTGTTAAGCTTAAAATAAATAAATGAAGCTTGTAGCAAAGACACTGTATGGCCTTGAAAATGTTCTGGCTGAAGAGCTTAAGAGTTTTGGTGCTCTCAATGTTCAGCCTGCAAACCGTGCAGTTGTATTCAACGGGAATAAAGAGCTGCTGTACAGGGTGAATTACAATTCCAGGTATGCCTTGTCGGTGCTGGTATCTGTTGCAGATTTCATGATAAGATCGAAAGATGATCTTTATAAAGGTGCATCAAAAATAGAATGGTCATCGATAATGGATTCTGATTCAACATTTTCGGTTGTTCCGGTTGTCAATTCAAAGCTGTTTGTTCATACTGGTTACCCTGCACTTGTTGTCAAAGATGCGATAGCCGATTATTTCAGAGAAAAAACAGGCAGGCGGCCTTCCGTAGATGCCACCAATTCTTCGATATTGATAAACCTTCATATCAGTAATGAAAAAGTAAATATTTCACTCGATTCATCAGTGGTCCCTTTATTTAAACGGGGTTACAGGACAGAACAGGGTATTGCTCCTCTGAATGAGGTACTTGCAGCGGGTATTCTGATGCTTTCGGGATGGGATGCATCAGTATCTTTAACGGATCCAATGTGCGGTTCAGGTACAATTCCTGTTGAAGCCGGACTGATTGCCTGCAGGATACCTCCGGGGAAATACAGGAATTTTTTCGGTTTCAGGAGATGGAAAGATTACGATGAGATATTATTTAATAAAGTGAAACAGGAATCTGACGGCCGGATAATTGAAATGCCTGTAAGGATAGCTGCGAGTGATATCTCTGAGCAAGCTGTCAGGCAAACAGCTCAAAATATTAATAACGCTGGTCTGTCCGATAAGGTTATTCTGGAAGT
>JAPLEC010000141.1 GCA_026391515.1 Bacteroidia bacterium
GGAGGTACAGTTGTCGTTTCACAGGAAGGAAGCACACCTGCCTGGCCTAAAGGGACTATTGTTACCAATAAGACAGAACTGTACGATTTGATTACAACTGTTTATCCCGTCTTTTCAAAGTATAGCGATGAAGCAAAGGAAAGAGCAATCACATTTATCAGTAAAATGAATCCTTATATAAAGGTTACCGAGATCAGTGACCAGAGCAGGGAAGGAGACCAGACGAAGGTTATAAAGGTCTCATATACAGCAGAAAAAGGAAAACCGATACTTATACCGTTGATTAAATTCATTAGTGAATAAATATCTTAATTTTCCATATTATTGGTTAAAACCCTACCCCTTTATCCCCTTCCCTTAAGTCTAAGGGAAGGGGATAACTAATTTGACATAAATTGCTCCCCTGCCCTTAAATTTAAGGGAAGGGGTTGGGGGAAGGGTTGAAAAATACAGAGGTAACACGAAGCTTTACTTTCACTGAAAACATCTTAAGATGAAAAAAACATATCTATTCTTCCTGTTGGCATTTTTCGTGATCAGCAAAACCTTTGCCCAAAATCCCACCGCCGACGGCTACAAAGGTATCTGGTTTACTCTGGGACAATTCTATGATTATGGTGATAAATATTCCGGTGGACTGGGGACTTATACAGCCGATCACCTTCCTATAGCAATCTATTCTCCGGAAGCAAAAAAAACTTTTTTTGTTTATGGAGGAACGACAGTGCCCGATAAAAGACATCTCCTCGATATGGTGTCGTACTATGACCATGTTACTCACAAAGTTCCGAAACCGGTGGTCGTATATGATAAGCAAGGGGTTGATGATCCACATGATAATCCTTCTCTGGCGATTGATAACCAGGGTTATATCTGGGTCTTTGTCAGCGGTCGCATGAGATTCCGTCCCGGATTTATTTTTAAAAGCCTCAAACCTTACAGCATTGAGAATTTTGAACTTATAAGAGAATGTGAAATGACCTATCCTCAACCATGGTGGATCAAAGGTGAAGGTTTTCTCTATCTGTTCACAAAATATACAAATGGTCGTGAGTTATACTGGTCGACCAGCCCTGATGGAAAAACCTGGGCCCCCGATCAGAAGCTGGCCGGTCTGGGAGGACATTACCAGGTGACAAACATGTACGGTAATAAGCTTGTCTCAGTATTTAATTATCACCCGGGAGGCAATGTGGATAAACGGACGAATATCTATGCTGTTCAGACCAGCGATATGGGAAAAACATGGAAAACAATCGATGGCAAAATCATACAGCCTCCGCTCTCCGACATTCATAATGGAGCTCTCATAAAAGATTATGAAGCTGAACATAAGCTGGTATATATTAACGATCTTAATTTCGACTCAGAAGGAAACCCGGTTATCCTGGCAATTATCAGCAACGATTTCAAACCAGGACCGAATGGCGATCCGCGCGAATGGACGATAATCCACTGGAAAAACGGAAAATGGAACTTCCATAAAGTATGCGAATCCACTCATAACTACGACATGGGTTCTCTTTACATCGAAGGGAAAACATGGAAGATCATCGGGCCGACAGAACCCGGGCCTCAATATTATGGAGCCGGTGGTGAAATAGCAATGTGGATAAGCAGGGATGAAGGAGTCATCTGGCAAAAAACGCATGATATTACAGAGAGAAGCTTACTTAATAATTCATATGTCAGACGGCCGCTGAAAGCAAATAAGGATTTTTATGCGTTCTGGGCCGATGGAGATGCTGACAAACTTTCAGAATCACATTTATATTTCTCAAATAAAAAAGGTAATAAAGTTTGGGAGCTGCCGTATAATATGAATGAAGAGTTTGTCTTACCGGAATTAAAGGCGACCGGCGACCGGTTACCGGCGACCGGCTTCCGGCTTCCGGCTTCCGGCAACATTATTACGAATAGTTATCCTGTACCTGAAGGCAGTGTAAAAAGTGCTATATTCTCACTGAAGGTCAACGGGCAGGATGTCTTTACTGAACAGTACAAGACTTACCATTATACGCATATAGTTACCACTCGGGCATTTTCGGTTTCACTTAGTTCCACTGAAGTTATCTCCGAAATAAAGATCAGTCCTGCAAGATTCGGTATTACAGCTGCTTCAGGAAAAATGACAACCTCATTTGTAATACCCGGCCCGGGTTATTATGTAGTCAGGATAAATCAGAAGCACAAGCTTTTCATCTTTGCAGACCTGCCAGATAAAGAACCTTCCAAAAACATTGTAAATGTGGTCGATCTTGGAATTGATAATAAAGGTATAAAGACAGAGACTGCTTCAATACAGAAGGCATTGAATGATGTTTCTGTTAGCGGAAAAACGCTTCTTTTCCCGGCAGGTATTTATAAGACGGGTTCCCTCGCAATTCCTTCTTATGCAAAAATTTATCTGTGTGCCGGAGCTATACTCAAAGGTGTGGATGAAATCTCTGATTTTGATTTCCATGATGATATTAAACCGAAAAGCTTCATCAGGATAAAAGATGCTGAATATGTCTCGATAAGCGGTCGCGGAATAATCGATGCAAACGGAAGAGTATTGCGCGATAAATATGCCGACACTGCAAGAATGAGATTAATGCTGATATTAAACTCAAAGAATGTTACTGTCGATGGAATTATCATCAGGGACCCCGGTTCCTGGAATACACATATTCTTCATTCAGAAAATGTTACGATCCAAAATGTTAAGATGCTGAATGATATTGAGTTATCTAATACAGATGGCTTCGATCCTGATGCTTCAAAAAATATTCTTATTGAGAATTGCTTCGCTTATTGCAGCGACGATAATGTAGCAGTGAAAACCACAGGTACATCGGGCTACCTCCGGAATGCTGAAAGTATTACCGTAAGAGGATGTGTATTTCTGACAAAAAAATCTTCCCTCAAGGTTGGAACAGAAAGCAGGGGAGAGGTTATTCAGGATATTCTTTTCGAAAATAACGATGTGGTTGAATCCGACAGGGGAATGGCGTTATATTGCCCCGATGGAGCGACATTCCAGAGAATTAGTTATATAAACAACAGGTTTGAAGATAATTACCCCGATGCAAAGCAGAGCTGGATGAATTTTACTATAACAAAACGTAATCCCGACAGCAAACCTGGTATAATGAGAGAGATACTAGTAAAGGATTGTTCGTTTGACCATAAGTTCTCAAAGGTTTCAGAAATTTCGGGATTCGATGAGAATCACAGGATAGTGATGACAATTGAGAATCTTCAGGTTAGAGAAATGAAATGCAAAACAGAAAAAGAGGCCAACATCAAAAACAAAGGATTTGCAGATATTATCATTAAATAAAAGAGGAGAAAATCCAAATATTTTTTGCCACCAAGACACTAAGACACAAAGGTCCACTAAACACTCCCATAATAATATTTCTTTGTGTAACTTGGTGCCTTTGTGCCTTAGTGGCAAAAAAAACTATTAAGAAATACATTATTTATCTATATAAATAAAAATGAAAATTAGGGTCTTAATTCTTTTTTTACTGGTTTTATATAGCGGAATTATTTCAGCTCAATTACCAGCAGATGTTTACAGGAAGCCGCTGAAAGAAGTACTTACAGATATTGAAAAGAGATATCATGTTAAACTTCAGTACAGTGAAAGCCTGGTAAAGGATGTTATGGTGATGTATCCTACATGGCGTTACCGGATGGATACAGAAGCTACACTTACAAATATTCTCCTTCCTCTGGATATGATATTCGAGAAAACTGGGGAAAATGTCTATCTGATCAGCAAATATGCTTATCATGTCAGGCCAGTCGAAGAAGGTAAAAAACATCTTGAGAAGCTTCTTGCAAGTTACCCCGATTTGAAAACATGGGAAGCCAGGAAAGCTGAACTGCGGAAATGTTTTCTAGAGCAGTTGGGCCTTAATCCGCTGCCTGAAAAAACACAACTTGATCCGGTTTATACCCCGATCCGTAAATTTGACGGTTATTCGGTTCAGAATGTGGGGATTCAGACTATTCCCGGTTTTTACCTTTGCGGTTCCCTCTACAGGCCTGCAAAAGGCAAAGGACATTTCCCGGCAGTCCTTTCACCGCATGGTCATTTTAACAGTAATGACCTGAATGAAAATGGCCGTTACAGGCCAGATCAACAGTACAGATGTGCGATGCTCGCAAAAATGGGAGCTGTGGTATTCAGCTATGAAATGTTTGGTTATGGGGAATCACTTCTACAGATCGATAAAGCAGACCATAAAACGGGCTTTGCTTCTACAATGCAGACTTTAAATTCCATGAGAGTTATTGATTTCCTGACATCTTTACCTTATGTCGATCCGAAAAGAATTGGCTGTACTGGTGAATCAGGCGGTGGGACGCAGACATTTCTTATTACAGCTCTTGATGACCGGATAACAGTCAGTGTACCAGTGGTAATGGTATCTTCATATTTCTTCGGCGGATGTGCATGTGAAAGCGGACTGCCTATCCATTCATGCACCGATCTCGGTACAAATAATGCTGAAATTGCAGCAATGGCTTCCCCGAGACCAATGCTGGTTATTTCTGACGGAGACGACTGGACTGCAAACGTTCCGGTTATTGAATTTCCTTACCTGAAGAAGGTTTATGAATTATATGGCAAATCTGATAATGTAGAAAATGTTCATCTTGCTAATGAGGGACATGATTATGGTGTTTCAAAAAGAATGGCAATGTATGATTTTATGGCAAGGCATCTGGGACTGAACATTAATGCGGTCAAAGATAAAAATGGTAAAATCGATGAATCGAAAGTGACAATTGAAAATCATGAAGCACAGCTGGTTTTTGGTAAGGATGGTAAATTACCCTCAACTGCAAAAAAAGGAGTTGAAGCTATACGCAAAGAATTAAAGTCGTTGCAGGAGCAATAGACATCTGCATATTTGCACAATGTTGAAATGGAAAAAAATTAGGTATATTTGATAAGATTTCCTGAAGTATCTGAGGGTGGCTTCAAATTCAGGTATTTTGAAATACCGGATAATTGATGGAATCAAAAAGGACTTTTCTGCTATTTACAGTCTGGTTACTCATTGTGGTCTCAGCTGATCTTTGTGCCCAGAATCAGAGAGCTGATGGTTACAAAAGCCTCTGGTCCAAATCCGGTTCACCCCTGGCATATGGTTACAAATATTCGGGGGGGATGGGAACATATTCCTCACAACACATTCCCATTGCAATATATTCCCCGGAAGCCAGGAAGACCTTTTTTGTATATAGCGGGACCGCCAGATCTGATATAAGCCATCTCCAGATTATGGTTTCTTATTTTGATAATAAAACTCACAAGGTTCCAAAACCGGTTATAGTATACGATAAAATGGGAGTGAATGATCCTCAGGACAACGCAACCATTTCAATTGATGGCAGTGGATTTATCTGGGTTTTTATCAGTGGAAGAGGACGCACCCGACCCGGACTGATATTTAAAAGCGACGCACCATATTCTATTGATGCCTTTAATAAAATACTGGAAGAAGAAATTGTATTTCCGCAGCCATGGTGGATGAATGACAGTTGTTTCCTGCTCATGCACTTAAAAGTCAGGAGGGGAAGAGAGATCTTCTGGACTTCAAGTACAGATGGTAAAACATGGGCTCCAAGTCAGAAGCTAACTGAAATGAGAGGTAACTTTCAGGTCACGAATGTTTACGGCAATAAGCTTGTTTCTGTTTTTAGCTACTTTCCTGAAGGTAATCTTGATAAACGTACAAATCTTTACCTGGTACAAACAGAAGATCTGGGAAAAACATGGAAAACAATTGATAATAAGATTGTTGAAACACCCATTACGGATATCCATTCTGATGCTATTATTAAGGATTATGAATCTGAAAAGAAGCTTGTTTATATTAAGGATCTGAATTTTGATTCCGAAGGTAATCCTGCAATACTCGCTATTATCAGCCGCGATTTTAATCCCGGCCCTTCAGGTGATCCCAGAGAGTGGATGATAATCCACTGGAAAAATAATGAATGGAATTTTAATAAAGTCTGTGAATCAACGAATAATTATGATATGGGTTCACTTTATATAACTGGTGATGAGTGGAGAATAATTGCTCCGACTGAACCAGGTCCACAAAAAGATGGAGCAGGAGGCGAGATTGCATTATGGACAAGCAAAAATGATGGAGTAACCTGGGTCAAGACTTCAATGCTAACTTCAAACAGTACAATGAATAACTCCTATGTACGCAGACCAGTAAATGCACGTAAGGAGTTCTATTCCTTCTGGACTGACGGCGATCCTGATAAGCTCTCAATATCACATCTGTATTTTGCAAATGAAAATTGTGACAAAATATGGATGCTGCCTTATGATATGAAAAAGGATTTTGAAAAGCCGAAAAGGATAAAGTAATTTCTCACCTGATTCATTCAACCTGTTTGAGGTTGTAAAATTTTGCTGCATTGTCATACAGTATCATCCTGGCAATTTTAATAGCCTCAGATTCAGATAGATAACCAGTCTTTACCTTTTCTATAAGCACATCTGAAATAACCTGTTTTGCAATTAATAAATTACCATAAGTGTTTTCTACACATCTCTGATCTCCACCGAATGCCATAATTTTTGATGCAGGTACTGCTTCAAGCCATTCATTAAGGTATCTTCTTGCATAAGTCGGTGAAATGGAATAAGTCCAGTTCATGTCGATATAAACATTTTGAAAGTTTCTTACAAGAGTAGTAAGCTCACCTCCGAATGGATAACTCCCATGGAACAGGACAAAATTGACATCAGGATATTCATAGAAAAGATTTGTAAGCAATGTCGGATCTGAATTCCCAATTATATTTACACCACCAGCCTGAATTCCGGTGTGAAATGCGACAGGTATTTTATGTTGTTTTGCAAGTTCAAGGAGCTGGAACATCATATAATCCTGAAGCGGCTTGGCATCCTTGGCCGATATTACCAGATCTTCATTACCATTTATCAAAGTCCGGAATACCTTTCTGGCGTTTTCGGTAGTTACTTTTTCAAAACTAAGAGTCCGTTTATATGCAGCATTCACCTTGACAACCACCATTCCTTTTTCCAGAGCATCTTCAAATACAATTCTCATCGATTTGACATAATCTTCCAGCGTATAGATGGGCTCTACCTGCATCACAGCCAGGGAATCTATTCTGAATTTGGTATTCACGGAAAGCCAGGGTGAAAATCTTTTTGCGTACCTGAAATAATCATATTTTGCTCCCACATTGTCACCATCCTCAATTAAATAATCAATCCTGCATAAATCCTTAAGAACATGGTTGAACCACTCTCCTGAATATGCTTTCTTAATTTTTGCAGAAAGTGATTCGACTGTCGATCCGTTCAATTCATTAATTCCGTAAAGGTCTTTTATTGCGAGCAATAAAATTCTGTTACTGGCTGTATTAAATGACTTGTTCCAGTAAGGTTCAATGATTTTCCATTTTTCAGAGACTGTCGTCGGTTCAAAATACAGTTTTCTGATCATAGACTCCGACATCCCTGACGCAATTAAACCATCATAGCTGTTCTGCTCCAACAACAGGGAGAAATCAAGAAAGGTTGTTCTTTCAAGTATCTCAGGACTTAATAAATGCTCATGTGTGTCTATAACTTCAGATGTATCAATAAAATCCCTGATCCTTTGCTCATATCCGGGAGTCAACACCGATACTTTTGTATCCTGTGATCTGCAGAAAACGGAAACGGAAAGGGAAATGATCAGGGAAATATATAATTTCATAAATGAATTCAAAAAATCATTTTATTCAAAATTAATTGCTTTGATGATATTAATTTAATGATTTTCTATCTGGTAACAGAAGGTTTATATTAATAGTTTTAAATGAGCAATTATTTCTGAAAGTTAGACCATTAAAGCTAATATTATATTCCCTTTAAGGATATTTAACTAAATAATCCTGCACTTGATTTTTAACTGGTTGAGTGGACTTTTATTTCCGGACTATACCTTAACTGTTGTATGCTTATTAACATACCCCGGATCAATCTCAATCCCCAGCCCCGGGCCTGATGGGACAGTTACAACTCCATCATCACTTGACAGTGAAGATGTTGCGCAGGTAAAAGGCATTTCTTCATTGAATCCTTTGAATTCATGGAATGGCCCAGCATTTGGAATTGCTGAAACAAAATGCATCATATATAAATATCCCAGCCCGGACCCTGAAATGTGAGGAGTGCACTGTTTGCCGAATGCATCAGCCATCATGGCAACCTTCATTGATCTGATCATTCCTCCGAAATAAAACATATCAGGCTGGACGATCTGCAGCGCATCATTTGCAATCAGCCACCTGAACATGTGAAGACTTGGTTCCTGCTCACCACCTGCAATTGGAATACTCAGTTTATCAGACACTTCCTTAGTCTCTTCATACCAGTCAAAGGGGACCGGCTCCTCATAAAAATCAATTTTGTATTCTTCCATTATCCTACCGATCCTTGTTGCTTCTTCGACGGTATAGGAACCATTTGAATCTGCATAAATCACCATTTTGTCACCGAAAGTCTTACGGACAAGCGGAATAAGCTTTTCTGTCCTTCCCTTCGGCTCTTCAAAGTTATTGCTCATTCTTCCGCCAACTTTGAATTTAAGAGCTTTGGCCTTTGTCTCTCCGACCTCCTTAAGCAAATGTTCTATTGTCATCTCTGCAGTTATACCACGTTCGCCATTTGCCTGATAAACAGCAATTTTTCTGTTATTTATTTTGCCAATCAGTTCACCAATCGATTTACCTGAAATCCTTCCAAGCATATCCAGAACAGCAAATTCGATGGTAGCAAGGGGAACCCATAATGCCAGGCTTTGCATTTTATAATTACTCTGGTAAACATACACGTCATAGATGATATTTTCCAGGTCGCGGGCATCTTTCCCGATAAAGAATGGCTGCAACCTGTTTACAAAAATCGGGTAAAGCGATTTCATCTGGTCATTGTTTGCCACTGAAATTCCGACAGCACCATCCTTCGATCTTACCCTGCAGAGAAAAGTGTCTTTTAGCCTGAGAAGCTCAAGAGTTTCAATTATTACAGGTGTTTTGAAGAGTTCCCTTTTCAGAACAGGCTTTTTGAGTATCTCATCAAGGGTGTTAAATTTCCCCTTCAGATTTTCCTGGTCAAATGAAAAACCGGGTAAGGCTGCTGAAGCGCCTACAGCAAAAGATGTTGAAATAAATTTCCGACGGTTTGTTCTCATCATCAATTTTGTTAGTATCTCCTTGGTGTCCCTTCGTGATTTACCTTTGTGCTCTTAGTGGTTAAATAATTTCTTCTTAACCACAAAGGACACAAAGTACGCACGAAGAGCACAAAGTAACTTCTGGTATATTTAATACCTGATTATTCATTTTAGCCACTTATCTTTCCAAGCAGGGTACTTATCAAAAACCTCCTGTGGTGCATCGGTGTACCAGCTGTAGCCGTTTCTTCTTTCATAGCCTATCTCTTCAAGAGTTTTCTTCTTGACACCATCCCTGTCGCAAACATAGGGCTCTTCTGTTTCCAGATCATAAAACCGTGCCCAGAGATCACCTGCTTTCGGATCCTGAACGATACGCCGGTCTCTTTTTCCATCTGAATTGATAAACATATCCCACCTTGTATTCTTTATTCTGTGTGCATCAAGCCACTCTACAGCGCCTGTTACCGATTTAATTATTTCTGGTGACGGATCAGGAATCTCCATAAGGAATTTAATTATCCCCACTGACTCGCCGCCACTAAAAGATGGCAGTTCATAAGTGCGTGCTTTGGCCGGTAAAAGCGTGTTCTCATCATGCTGGGCACACCAGACAGTCAGCTTGCCTTCGACAATGATCTGGGTTTTAAGGATTATCCCGATACCTTTATTATATGCTTCACCGACTCTGTTAAAATTTTCAATGTCAGTTACAGAAGCGAATAAAGGTTTATTGTCTTTTATATCCCTCAGGAGCAGAAGGATATTTACTATTGCATTATCATTGAAAGTTATATGGGTATAGTAACCTTTTCTCAAAGGCCAGAACATAGGCCATCCTCCGTTTTCGTATTGAGCATCAAGGATAAACTTCAATCCCCTGTTGAATGAATCTTTGTAATCCTGGTTCTTTGTTTTGTCATACATCTTTGCCAGGAACTTCATTTCGGTTGTTGTGGCGCTATTGTCGAAGATGGCATCATTCAGGCCTTTGTCGTCGTTTATTTTTGCTTTTTCCGGTTCGGACAGAGGCTTATGCATGGCTATATTTTTAGGCCATCCGCCTGCATCTCTCTGGTAAAGGAGCACATTCTCAGCTACTTTAATCGATTCTTCCGAACCATACCAGGCATCAGGCATGCTGGTAGCAACATATTGCCACGAACGCCCGATAGCTGGAGTCTGACCAAATGTACGATCCGAACTAAAGGAGAAAAGAAAGATCAGCAATCCTATTGTAATTTTACTTTTCATATTAAGTTTTGATTTTTCTTTTTGTTTTACTCTGTTTAAGCTGTATTAGTTGCGTAAGTTATCAAAATACTCAATAATACTGTAAACCCTTATGTTTAGTTCCTTCATCAGCTCCATCATCGGGGTCCAAACTTCATAATAGTTATTAACGATCCCCTTATTTGAATCAGTATTTGAAGGATCAACACCTGTTGCAGTCGGATCATTATCCTGGTATTTAAAATAATGCCAGCCGACACAATTTTTTGATTCAAGCAAAGCCAGGTTATAGTTCTGGTAAAAGAGACCTCGGTCTTTTTGTGTTTTTACAATCCATCCTGCTCCGCTCTGGTTTGGCATCCCCGAATCTTCACCCTTGGTATAATACTCGGTGATTATGAAAGGCCTTCCCGACCAACTTGTCCAGTTGGCCATATCAGACGAATCGGGAGTCCATTTACCGTAATAGTTGTTTGAGATTATATCGAGGTATTTACCTGCTGTTTTCATGAATTCAGGATAGTTCTTTTCACTGCTGTAAAATCTTGCACCTATATACATATGATTGGGATCATATTTTTTCAGCGCCTTTGAAACCACAGAAAAGTATCTTTCTGCAACTACTGCCATAAATTCTTCTCTATGCTTATCGGTAATCTGATCCTTCGTGATTCCTTGATTTTTAATCCATTCCACTGCTGCAAGATATCCCGGATCTTTTTCTGGCAGTGCAAGGTAATTATCGAGCGATTTGAACCTGAAAGGCATTTCATTATCAGAGAAATAACCGAACAGGTTGGGATCATCTTTATAAGCTGCTGCCTGTTTTACATGCCTGTCGCAGAAGGCTTCCCACTCCGGATCAAATACAAAAATTGCATCGCCCGGGTAACCGGTATGACCAGGCTGTTGAAAAGTACCACCACGTTCTTTCCCATAACCACTCATAAAGTTCCAGTTAATTCGATTATTGCTTTATAATCTGACCATGAACCTGCACAATTAAATCCATTTTCCTGCAGCATTTTGATAGTCTGATAGATCCAATTCTCAGGAGTTCCGTATTTATTTTTCAGAGCTTGCTTATTTCTTTCAGAACCACCCATGCTTATGCTGTTCAGGGCAACGTTGAAATAGCAGTATCCTTCAGGATCGATACACCACCAACGATCAACGATCTTTTCTGCATGGAAAAAACCTGTTGAATTTGCCTGATGCTTTTTCCATCCGCCATATTTACTAAGGGGTTCTGGATTTTTATGTGATCTGTAACCGGCAAGCAGTTCAACTGTTCTTGTCTTGAAAGGTTCATAAGGACGGTAGGTTGTTGTACCGTCGGAATTGTAAATCCTGCGGCGTGCTTCAACAGTAATGTAATTCTGTTCGCTTTTGTTCTGGGCTGTGCTAATTCCCGTTGTCAGCAGTACAAAAAGTAAGCAGGAGAGGAAGTATTTCATCATTATTTTCTGAGAATATTAGAGTGTAAAATTAAATCATTTTTAACAGGTCGCCACTACGCGGTTGGAAAATCAATCGAATATGTTCTGCTACAAACAGGTCGCAGCTACGCGGCTCAGAAACAAAAAATTATGCATATCACTTACAAACAGTTCGCCGCTCTGCGGCTGGAAAATCAATCGAATATGTTCTGCTACAAACAGGTCGCCGCTACGCGGCTTAAAGCCATAATGGATCCTGTAAAAGAGCGCCATAGGCGCAACCTGTTGAAACTATAATTTCCTGGATTTAAACTAATGGTCTGATATATGTTAAAAAACATTAATTTTATCAACTTCTGAATTACTAAAAAAAGATCTGCCATATTAAAATGGCATTTTTGAGTCAGGTTAAAAAATCATTAATTTTAGGTTGATAAAGGTGATTATTAAAAATTGAAACATTCTGATCATGAAAAGAAGAATATTATTGCTCCGGACATTTTTTTTGTTACTTAATATTATACCTGCATCGGGCTTTGGTCAGACAAAAATAATTGTTACCGATACAGTAAGGCGGGGTGCAGTGAAGATCTTTTTGGATTGTCATGAATGTGATATGAATTATATCAGGCAGGAGATACCTTACATAAACTATGTTCGCGATGTTCGTGAAGCACAGGTTTATATACTTGAAACCAAGCAGGATGCAGGAAGCGGAGGGGATCAATTTACTTTTACTTTTCAGGGACAGGGTGCATTTACAGGGATGATCGATACTCTGGTATTTACAAGCAGTCCTGACCAGACAAGTACAATAATAAGAGAGAAGAGAACCAAGATGATTAAAATGGGCTTAATGAGGTATGTTGCCAAAACTCCTTTAATAGATGAGATTGAGATTAATCACAATGCTGAGCTTGAACAGGAAGAGGTGGTCGATAAATGGAATAACTGGGTATTTGAATTATCTACAGAACCACAATATCGATCTGAGGAAACAAATAAGCGATTGGAGTGGAGAAATTCAATCAATGTATCAAAGGTCACACCAGATATAAAACTGGAAGTTGAAATGGATCAGTTTTATAACAGGGAGAAGTTTATTGAAAATGCCAATACTGATTCTGCCAGTTCAAATACCTACGTGACAAATGAGAGATTTATGAATATGCTTTTTGTCAAAAGCCTTGGGGATCACTGGTCGGCAGGATTTAAGTCGGACCTTGGCTCCTCGACCGTGGAAAATTATAGTTTCAGAACCAATTTCCTGCCATCAGTTGAATATGATATATTTCCTTATTCAGAATCGACTCACAGACAATTACGGATTATGTATAGCGCTGGTTATCAGTATAATAAATATATCGATTCAACAATTTACAATAAAGTAAATGAGGGTTTGTATCTGCAGATGTTAAATATTGCATTCCAGGTACAGAAGAAGTGGGGATCGATCAATCTGGCCTTGGTAGGCTCAAATTATTTCCATGATTTCTCAAAGAACAGAATTGAACTTATCTCATCAATCAAGATAAGGATTTTTAAAGGATTGTCTCTCCAGATCGATGGAGGAGTAGCTCACTTAAACGATCAGCTGAATCTTAAAAGGGGAAGCATTTCCGAAGCAGAAAGATTGTTGCAGTTGAGAGAGCTGGCAACGAAATATCGTATAGAAGGGGGAATTGAAATAACTTATACTTTCGGATCAATTTATAACAATGTCGTTAACCCTCGATTTAGTTCAAGCGACTTTGATTATTAAGATTTTCAGATTATTATTACGTTACCAGTTTTAGTTCCCCGATACTATACGGACTTGTCCTCTCAGTATTCTCAACTAATAAATTAATTTGTATATTTCGTCAGACATTAAAATTTCTAAAAATGAAAAATAAAAATTTCTTTACTCTACTGCTAGCAATCCTTGTTGCTGGTTCAGTGGCAACTCTTCTTTATTCATTTAAACCTGTTAAGCAAAAGAATATAGGGTTACAGCTATATTCAATCCGTGATTCAATCCGGAAGAATATCCCTGCAGCAATAGAAAAAGTTGCAAAAATGGGATACAAATTTGTTGAACCTGCCGGTTATGCTAATGGCAAAATATACGATATGGATCCTGTAGCATTTAAGGAACTCTGCCAGAAAAACGGCATGTTTGTTCTGAGCGCTCATGTCAGCCATCCTCTACCAAACGAAGCAACATGGGATCAGGCAATGGCATGGTGGGATCAGTGCATCGATGCCCACGTAGCTGCCGGAGCAAAATATCTTGTTCAGCCAACAATGGGCGGCGATGCATACAGTAGCCTTGAGATATTAAAGAAATATTGCGAATACTTCAATGCTGTGGGTGCGAAATGCAATGCAAAAGGCCTCAGGTTTGGTTACCATAATCACGACAAGGAGTTTTCAACCCAGCTTGAAGGACAAACAATATACGACTTCATGCTGGCAAATACCGATCCTGCCAAAGTCTTCTTCCAGCTCGATCTTTACTGGTGTGTCGAAGGAGGGAAGAACCCGGTTGACTACTTTAACAAATATCCCGGAAGGTTCGAACTATGGCATATTAAAGACAGGGAAGAGATAGGAGCCAGCTGCAGTATGGATTTTTATTCAATATGGGCAGCTGCAAAAATATCAGGGATGAAGTACGGAATTGTTGAAGTCGAAAGATATAATTTCGACCAGTTTACCAGCTGTAAAAAGAGTATCGATTTCCTGAATGAAGCAAAATATGTGAAGATGCCGAAAAACAAATGAGACTTATGAAAAGACTGTTTACACTATTCATATTTACAGGCTTAATCCTGTCTGGTTGCAAAAATCGTTATTACACTGAAGGCGATTTCGCTATTGTTCCAAAAATCGATTCTCATATTCACATCAACAGTGATGACGGAGTATTTGAAGATCAGGCAACTGCGGACAATTTTGTCCTGGTCACATTGAATGTCGATCATCCGGAGCAGCCGGATATCAGAACACAATATGATTGGGCCGTATCAAGTGTGCAAAAGCATCCGGGAAGAGTTTTTTTCGGAGCGACATTTCATTTTGATACTGCCGGCTGGGGAACTGAAGAATGGAGCAGGAGAGTCATTTCACAGCTTGAAAAAGATATCTCTGCAGGTGCCATTACCGTGAAGATATGGAAAAATATAGGAATGACGGTTCGTGATAAGAATGGCAAATTTATAATGGTTGATGATCCGGGTCTTAATCCAATAATTGATTTTATTAAGAGCAAAGGTCTCCCGATTACCGGTCATCTTGGAGAACCACGTAATTGCTGGCTTCCATTAGCTGAAATGACAGTTAAGAGCGACAGCAATTATTTTTCGAAACATCCTGAATATCATATGTTTCTTCATCAGGAATATCCATCATACGAAGACCAGATAAATGCCAGAGATAACTTCCTGAAAAAGAATCCTGAGCTTACTTTCATCGGATGCCACCTTGGAAGCCTTGAATGGAATGTCGATTCTCTTGCTGCACGGTTTGACAGATTTCCAAATATGGCCGTGGATATGTCGGCCCGGATCTGTCATCTTCAGTACCAGTCAGCAAAAGACAGGGAGAGAGTACGCAATTTTATTATAAAGTATCAGGACAGGCTTCTTTATGGAACTGACGTTGATTATAAGGGGAGCAATAATCCAGATTCCTTTAAAAAAAGGATGCATGATACCTGGGTCGATGACTGGAAATATTTTGCTACTGATAGTGAAATGACCTCTGATAAATTTGATGGGAAGTTTCAGGGACTAAAACTGCCTAAGGAGGTAATCAATAAAATTTACCATAAGAATGCGATAAAATGGTACAAGCTGCCTGTGAATAACTGATACTCCTTATAATTCCTTAAGTTCAAACAAATAATTGTTGTAGTTGAAGTAGTTATTTATATTTATACGTGAAAGTACCCGTGTAAGTAAAATATTAATAAAATGAAAAAACTACTTATTGCACTTTTGGCACTACAGTTTTTATATGCTTGCCAGACTAAGTATCCTTCGATTACCGGGTCTGAGTTGAAACAGCCATTCCATAAATGGGCAAAAACTCCTCCAATGGGCTGGAACAGCTGGGATTGCTATGGTCCTACGGTAGTTGAAGCTGAAGTCAAAGCCAATGCAGATTATATGGCTGAGGACCTTAAGAAATTCGGATGGGAGTACATTGTTGTGGATATAAGGTGGTATGTTGAGAATGATAAAGCCGGAGGTTATAACCAGGATGACCCTGTTTACGTCCTGGATGAATATGGTCGCTTAACTCCGGCATTAAACAGATTTCCCTCTGCATCCGGAGGGAATGGATTTAAGCCGCTTGCCAATTATGTTCATAATAAAGGATTGAAGTTCGGGATTCATATTATGCGTGGAATACCTGTTATATCGGTAAAGAAAAATACCCCTATCCTTGGCAGTAATGCCAAAGCTCAGGATATCTATACGGCTGAAGGTCAATGCGTGTGGCTCAGGGATATGTATACCATTGTTGCAGGCAAACCCGGAGCCCAGGAATACTACAATTCCCTTTTTCAGCTTTATGCGTCATGGGGTGTTGATTTTGTAAAGGTTGATGATCTTTCTGGACGTACCAAAGAAATTGAAATGATCAGAAAAGCCATTGATAATTGCGGAAGGCCGATAGTAATAAGCATTTCCCCGGGCGGAGACAGACCGGAAACAATTGAATTTCTGAAGAATAATGTAAATATGTGGCGTACCTCGAATGATTTCTGGGATAACTGGCAACAACTTAAAAATCAGTTTACAATTCTTGAAAAGTGGACAGGATTGGGTGGACAAGGTTACTATCCCGATGGAGATATGCTCCCTCTTGG
>JAPLEC010000396.1 GCA_026391515.1 Bacteroidia bacterium
CAACACTATACTAATTAGAAAATATTTGTGTATAAAGAATAGTGCGTTGCAAAGAGGGGGGAGTTAACATATTGTATACTAATTAATTCCCCCTCTTTACGAAGTAGAGAGGGGGCAAGGGGGTGAGTACATGCGAGTCTAGTTACAGTTTTACTCTAGAAAATCTAAGCATTTTTACAAGCCAATCCGGAAGAGGTTCAGGTTTTCTTCTTTTCAAATTAAGATGCAATCCTAACTTCTTCATAATAACCAGCTTATGTGTTTCTACAAACTCGATGAGGGTTCCATCAGGATCTTCTATGTATGAGAAATGGGCAGCTGTTTCACCCATATCGAAACTGTTGCCCTCGTAGCTCTTTTGACTGTCAACAGCAAACGGATGACCTTTGCTTTTACAATATTCTCTCAGATCATCCATACCATGGATATCGAAACAGAGGTGAATAAATCCCGGATCGCCCCAGAATCGTCCTTCAAAGATTTTTTTACCAGGTTTATCACAGGGGCAAAGAAGCTCTATGTTACTAATTGGTCCCAGAAGCTTACTGAAAGGTCCGGAAAAAGGCACGGAATTTTTCAGCAGAATCCTTCGGAACTTCTGATTTCCTCCGGGAAGCCTGGAAAGATCCGGGAAGATCCCTGTCGAATCGTACACAATTTCATCATAACCAAGAATATCCGAATAAACAACTCTGGCCTTTTCAATATCGGAAACACCTATAAGAACACCATGTGAGGCACCGGTCTCTTTTTTCTCATCCATAAACCATCCGTCTCCTTCAACAATCTGAAAAATATTCCCGTAATGATCTTTCAGGAAGAAGCTCTTTTTCCCTGAAGGATCTTCTGCAGGTTCACCTAAAAGTCTTGTGTTCCTTTTCTGATAGAAATCATATGCGGTAGAAATATTCTTGGCTTTTATCTTGCAGGCAAGGATTCCAAGGTCGCCCAGCCTGATTTCTTCACGGATATCTATTGGCTCTCTGCCTTTATATTGCCAAATTTCAAAACCTCCACCGCCCTGAAGATTTAATGCCAGAACAGCATGCCTGTACCATGGCTTGCCCCCGGTAAAGGGAAGCATAAGCCTTGCTTCTGAATCATCTTCGAAGATCTTGCAATCGACTCCAAAGAGGTCAAAATACCCTTTCCAGGCTTCCGCAAGGTTTTTTACCCCGATTCCTACCTGTTGTATGCCGCAAATTTTGTATTCTTTCATCAATTAGAAATTAAATGTTTTATGTAGATTTTACTTTATCTGCGATTCTGAAAAAAAGCCAGGGCCAGATTCTCCTGATGTATAATAATGTCAGCTCACCTCTTCCCACCAGGATCTCCCTTTTATTTCTGATTATTCCCCGGACTATTATTTTCGCGGCCTTTTCCGGTGAAATACCTTTAGCAAGCCCCTCATCCATTTTACCATGTTCTTTGCCTTCAGAATCCAGGGCATGGAAAGATATATTTGTGCTGACCCTTCCCGGGATGATAACAGAAGTTCTGATGTTGTTCTGTTTATTCTCAAGGTAGAGAGTTTCAAAAAATCCGTGAAGGGCTTGTTTTGATGCTGAGTAAGCAGAACGAAGAGGGAACCCAAATCTCCCTGATATACTGCTTGTTGCAGCAATATATCCGGATTTCTGACTTATCATATAAGGCAATACAGCTTTTGTAAGGGCGATGGTACCGAAGTAGTTTATTTCAAATATTTTTCTGTCGAGCCATAAAGGTGTTTCATCTATCCTGGCCCTCTGGCTTATTCCGGCTATATTTAGAAGAAAATCAATCCTGCCCAATGTTTTCATCAGCTGTTCGACAATATCGCTGATTCCCGAGGTTTCAGAGAGATCCAATGGGACACAAATTACCTTTGATGATTTATCAGGGCATCCTGCTTTTACTCTTTCAAGACCGGGAGTATCATTTGATGATATTACAACTGTAGCCCCCCTGCTAACAAGCTCATATACAAGTGCTTCTCCAATACCCGAAGATGCCCCGGTTATCCATACTATTTTACCAGAAAATATTTTATTAACCATACTTATAAGCTTGCAACGAGATTAAGTAATTCATCATGGTTCTTTTTAAGAATCATATACTCCTGATTGTTGTTACGGATATAGTTTTTGATCCTGAATCCTCCTACTATTCGTCTGAATATCAGGTAATAATTCCAGGCGAAAAGACCTGAAAGGGGCAGGGAAAGGAAGAACATAATGACAATCCACCATGCAACGAAGATGAATGAAATAATTAATAATAACGGTAAAAGAGTTATTGCAAGTGCAAATGAGAATCCGAATTTCATTGTTGATCGAAACTGGATGTCCTTTATTTTCCTGCTTTGCAGGTTTGGTATTTCAAGAAATGTCAAGTTAAAAATATTACCATAAATAAAGAAGGGAACAGTAGCAAGAAGACCCAATAATCCAGCAATAAGCCATACTACGGGATGTTTCTTCTTTGCAAGGAGTCTGTAGTCAGTATTCAGCTCCTTTGATTTCTGTTTTACCTGCAGGCTGAGGGAGCATATTTTCTGATAGAGTGGAAGATCTTTGTCTTTAAGCTGGTTCATCTTCTGAATTAACATCCTGTCTCTGAATAATTTAGGATACCTTATTCTGTCGCTGTAGCGGCCGTTTATCAGATTCCTTAACTCGTCAATAGCTTCATAATCCTCTTCTGATCCGATATGGACCATTATTCTTTTCATTTCGTAAGAAAGCTTATTCCTGAGTTCATTCAGAGCTATTTCGGGCTTTTTTTTATAGAGATCATGAAATTCCGATACCTCGTTAGGTTTTCCATAAACAACTGTCAGCACCTGCCTGTATCTGGTGTAGTGGCTGTATTCGAGACCAACAGGAATTATTTTTATTTTAAGCTGAAAATCGGAAGCTTCATCAGCCTGAAATGCTATCCTGCAGATACCCTTTTTAAGTTGCCGGAGCCTTCTGAAACCTTCATGACTCCCTTCAGGCAGCACAATCAGTCCGTTCTTATTTCTCAAAACATCAATTGTTTTATCAAATATCGCATCATTTCCGACAACGCTTCTGAAACCATCCCTGATCCGGTAAACAGGTAATATTTTAAGAAAATAAAGAAGTGCGGCAATTCTCTTTTTTTTAAAAATATCGGCCCGGGCTAGAAAAACAGGCTGTCCTTTGTGGGTAAAAAGAACAGCAAGTGCGTCCATCAGGGCATTCTGATGATTCGGAGCAAAAATAAGATGATTATCGGGGTTGATATTATCTCTCCCCATCACAATGACTTTCCTGTAAAAAGCATTATTATGCCAGAATCCAACAAGTGCTTTTAGCAAAGCGTATCCCCAGGAATACTTTTCAATGTTTTCCTTGCCCATTCCAGAATATTTATATTTCAGCTTCCCGCAGTTCTGAGATTACTGATATCGTGCAAGTTAAAAAAAATGGATTTTCCATGTTAAAATCACAAATACTTTCACGACAATTTTTGGAATATTAAGTCTTTATACCACCTGATTTATTTGTCATTGAATCCATCCTGCCAATCATCAATTATCCTTCTCTCTTTTTTGGTCGGCCGGCCGCTCCCTTTTTTTCTGTAACCTGCAGATCCTGACCTGTGGATTTCTAGTTTAAGTTTTTCATTTTCAGGAGTAAGATCTTCAATGTAATTTGTAACAAGCTTTGCTGAAATGCGGTTTTCAATGACCTCTTTTACTTTAAACGTATAAATCACAGGAGGTTTCTTAACTATCAGAATTTCATTGCGTGCGAGCGACCTTGATGGTTTAACCGGATTATCGTTAATCATAATCCTTCCCATTCTGCAGGCATCTGCGGCAAGACTTCTGGTCTTGAAAATCCTTACTGCCCAGAGATATTTATCTATTCGAACAGGTTTAATGTCAGTCATTTAATATATAAAGATGGAGTGTTCAGGGAAGATTTTTCTTAGTGGAGTTGCTGATTTTTTTTTCAGGTAATTTTCCTGCTTTATTAAAGGTCGTCATTGTAAGCTCGGTTCCTGCAGTGCCGAATGACTTTATCATATCAATAACGATAGTAATTCTTTCATCGAGAAATTTTTTTTCTTCCCCGGTCCAGATTCCGAGGACATAATTGACCTGTGATCCTTTCCTGTAGTTACTGCCTATTCCTATACGGATTCGTGTGTATTCATTAGTGGAGAGGATTGTGTTAATATGAGCAAGTCCGTTGTGGCCGCCATCATTTCCTTTTAGTCTCATTCTTATGCTGCCAAGAGGAAGAGCAAAATCATCGACAATTACAAGCAGATTTTCAACCTGTATTTTCTCTTTCTTCATCCAGTATCTCACTGCATTACCGCTGAGATTCATAAAGGTAGAGGGTTTGAGGAGGATGAATTCTCTTCCCTTATATTTTAGTGAACAGATAAAACCATAACGCTTATCCTTAAAAGAAGTATTGGACGCTTTCGCCATAGCATCCAATACTGTAAATCCTATATTATGGCGGGTATCAGCGTACCCGTCCCCTATGTTTCCCAGGCCAACTATAAGATATTTCATTGTGCCTGAATATTATACATGAAAATTATTATTTTTTCTCTTTATCCCAGGTTTTATCCCTGTCTTTATCCCAGGCCTTATCCCTGTCCTTATCCTTCTCTTTCTCCTTGCCTTTCTCCTTGCCTTTCTCTTCAGCAGGAGCTTCACCGGTAGCTTCAGCGCCTTCACCAGCTTCAGCAGCAGCGGCAGCAGCAGCTTCTGCAGCTTCTTCTTCTTCAGTCTTAAGGGCAACGCGCGAGGTGGCAACAGTAACAACTGTTGTAATCTTTGGATCAAGTAATTCTATTTTATTGTATGCGAGATCACTTACTTTTATTGAATGAGCTATCTTGAGATCGGTGACATCAATTACCAGATTCTCCGGAAGGTCATTTGCAAATCCTTTTACTTTCAGATGTCTTTTTTTGACTATCAGCTTTCCTCCGGTTTTTACACCGACTGCTTCACCTGTTACAGTGACCGGGACATCAATAATTACAGGTTTATTTTCAAAAATCTGGACAAAATCGGCATGTAATATTTTATCTGTTACAGGGTGAAACTGCATTTCATGAAGAACTACATTATATACCTGACCATCAAGGTCCAGTTTTACAAGGTGGGCTTCATGAGTATATACCAGGTTCTTAAAACTGTTCTCATGTGCATGAAAATGAATATTATTTTCTTTTCCATAAATAACACACGGCACACATCCTTCATCCCTGGTCTTTTTGGAGCTTTTCTTTCCGAGTTCCTTTCTTAATGATCCTTTGATCTCAATTGTCTTCATTTGTTCATTTGTTATTGTGCTACTCAAAGTTACCACCATGGTAACTTCCCATTACACGTTCGACATTTAAAAAATTGGATTGCAAATATATTACAAAGGAATCAGAATACAAAATTTGTGCTTATCGACTGATTTGTATTGACAGCTTCAATTGTTTTGGCAAATATATTTGCTATTGAAAGCACTTTTATTTTATCAGAATGATTTATCAATGGAACTGAGTCAGTAACAACAAGTTCTTCTATTGCCGAATCGTCAATTCTCTGTACGGAATTTCCCGACAGAATAGGGTGTGTGGCGAAGGCTCTGATGCTTTTAGCTCCTCTCTCTTTCATCATATCGGCAGCCAGAACCAGTGTTCCGGCAGTATCAACCATATCATCAACTATAATAACATTCCTCCCTTCGACTTCGCCTATTATTGACATTTCTTCAACCACGTTTGGTTTTTTACGGAGTTTATAGCATAAAACCATTTCCGATTGCAGGTGACGCGAGTAAGCATTGGCTCTTTTCGATCCGCCCATGTCGGGCGCTGAAATTGTCATGTTATCGAGATTAAGCTTCTCGATGTATGGGGCAAAAATAGCTGAACTGTAAAGATGGTCAACAGGAACGTTAAAGAATGCCTGAATCTGGTCAGCATGGAGGTCCATGGTGATTATCCTGTCGACACCGGCGGTGCTTAGTATATCTGCCGCCAGTTTTGAACCGATTGAGACCCTTGGACGATCCTTCCTGTCCTGACGGGCAAAACCATAATAGGGTATTACAGCAATTACCTTGTAGGCTGAAGCTCTTTTTGCAGCATCAATCATGAGGAGGAGCTCTAACAGATTTTCGGCAGGAGGATTTGTGGATTGAACAATAAAGACCATATCGCCCCTGACAGATTCATCAAAGCAAGGTTGAAATTCTCCGTCGCTGAAGCTGGTAACAGAGCTTTTACCGAGTTCAATTCCAAGTTCATCTGCGATTTTTTCTGCGAGCTGTCTGGATGATCTGCAGGCAAATAGTTTTAAGGGGGCTTTTCCGAACATCTTCCTGTTTTTTTCTGTTTTTATCCTGATTGTTGATTACAAAATTAATTATTCCTGATGATATCAGACCTCTTTTGATAACTTGTTAATAGATTCTTCAATGAAACTCAGGATCTCATCTCTGCCAATCGTTTTAACAGAAGATGTGATGAAGGTTGGTGGCAGTGTCTCCCAGTTTTTGAGCATGACATCATTATAATGACGAACCGATCTTTCAAGCTCCAGCTGTCTGATTTTATCACTTTTAGTAAAAACTCTTGCAAACGGCACCCGGTTTATCCCCAGGAATTCCATAAATTCAATATCAGATTTTTGTGGTTTCAACCTTGCATCAATCAACACAAATAGGCAAACGAGATTTATTCTTTTCAATATATAATCCTTTGAAGCTTTGGTCCATTCCTCCCTCAGCTTTACAGGCACTTTGGCATATCCATATCCGGGAAGATCAACAAGATACCAGATTCCGTTTATAAGAAAATGATTAATTGTTCTGGTTTTTCCGGGCTCACCGGAAATCTTTGCAAGCTTCGACCAGCCCGTTAGCATATTTATTAATGAAGATTTGCCGACATTAGACCTGCCTATGAATCCAAACTCATACCCGGATGAGACAGGACACTGTTTCAAAGTTGTGCTGCTTTTTATAAATGATGCTGAACGAATTAACATTTTCGCATTCTAGTTTAAGTCATTATAGGGCAGTCTTATCTTTTTGCCTGTAAGATATCGGTTGCTGTACGGTGTTAATATTTCAGCAATTATGCTGACAGAATCAGGTTTTGGAGATCCTGTTTTTTTCAAATCCAGAACAGCTTTGCCATCAATAGTTTTAATTGACTTAACCATTGTAGTATCAAACCGGCCATCAGTAAAATCGCCTCTGTAAAATTTAACC
>JAPLEC010000117.1 GCA_026391515.1 Bacteroidia bacterium
CTTAAAAGATAACTGCCTAACTCTGTTACTGAAGGATTCATCTCAGGTTCTCCATAGAGCACATCGTTAAGATATATGACCGCTAATCTTAATCCTGAAGGAGATTTGATCGCTACCCTAATCTTTGCTGACGCTGATTTAAGTACCGTGGTTTTCTTTGACGGACTTATCCATAAAATTTTCAGCGTATCAGATAAGATTATTCCCTCTGTTTTAGTTTGGAAATGAACTGGATAAAAATCGTTTGTGCTCTGGGTTCTTTTAACCAGAAATTGGGAAGATTGATCATTTGAATAAGTGATTAACTTTTCAAATGAATCTGAATTATTATAACTCTGGTTTGAAAATGACAGGTGAATCTGAAGAAAAAACATTCCAGACAGTAGTGAAAGAATTTTTATATTCATATATTTTTTCATATACTGACATGTTAAAATTCCCCATTCCTATCCGTGAGATTTTGTTCCCGGATTTTAATAAAAATTGTTTGAACTTGTAAAGTTATGCAAAAGTTCCGGAATGAGGATAATTTATGACAATATTTTGACAGACATATACTTAAATATTTCTAAACTACAATTTATTCCCTTAAAAAGATAGATAGCGTGTATTTAGAGTCTCAATGGAAAAGCCAGTCACCTTGACCGCGGTTAGCCAGATCATATTGACCACCAGTAGTTGGAGTTAAGTGGTGGTGGTATAGTTATGTGTGTTAATTGTAATTTGATTGACCAAATGTGGTCAATTCCTTTTTTAAATTAGGTTCTCACAGTCTATTCGACTATCAGTGTGGGAATTTATAATTTTTAATTGTTTCAAGCATAATTTTAATGTAATCATCTGCTGTGACATCATATGCTGTTTTACCATCATTGGCCTTTAAATTTGGATTTGCTCCTTCATTCAATAGTAACGCTATAATTTTATAATTCCCATTGTACGAAGCACGCATCAAAGCAGTCCAACCTTGATCATCTTGCAAATCCACTTTTGCTCCTTTATCCAATAGTAGCTTTATAACTTTATTATTCTCCTTTAACGAAGCTATAATCAAAGCAGTTTGACCATATTTATTCTGTAAATCCACTTTTGCTCCTTTATCCAGCAATAACTTAGTGATCTCTGTATCTCCTGTTTTTGAAGCAATCATTAGAGCAGTTTGACCATCTCTATTCTGCAGATCCACTTTTGCTTCTTTATCCAATAGTAGCTTTACAACTTCAGTTTTATCCTTTAGCGTAGCCAAAATCAAAGCAGTTTGACCATCTTTATTCTGCAGATCCAGTTTTGCTCCTTTTTCCAATAGTAGCTTTACAACTTCAGTTTTCTCCTTTAGCAAAGCCAAAATCAAAGCAGTTTGGCCATCTTTATTCTGCAAATCTAAGTCAGCTCCTTTAGAAATTAATGTTAAACATATCTTCAAATAACCCAAACCAGATGAATACATTAAGAGACTTGATCCATCTGCGTCTCTATAATCAACAGAATCTATCTTTCGTACCAAGATCGATGCAATTATATGATGATTTGCTTTCAATGAATTCATTAGTTTTTTGCCACGCCTGATCTGCGCTTGTCCGGTTGCACTCTCATTTTTCTTCTTAACTCTTAGATGCTGATTTGCTTCCAACGAATTCATTAGTTTTTTGGTTTGCCTGATCTGTGCTTGTCCGGTTGCCTTATCATTTTTCTCCTTAACTCTTAAAAATAATCCTACAGAAACCATTGATAATGCAATTATTATAAGGATTGTCCATTTTAATAATCTTCTTCTGGAATAAGCACCTTCATGCTTTGGTTTATTATAGCTGGCAACTGCTTCCTTATGATAATGATACTCCTCTTTTGCTGCCTTTTTGGTATCGTAAGCGTATTCATCCCCAGGTGCAATCTCCGGGGCTTTAGCAGAGAAGTTAGTAATTGCACCACTTATTTCATGGAGTGTGTCCTTTATTACTTTTTTCTTAGAATAAGCCTCTTCTCTCCTGGAATAAGCCTCTGCATTATCAGGGTCAAGCTTAATAACTTTAGTATAGTCGTCAATAGCACCACTGAAATCCTGGAGTTTGATTTTTACTTCTCCTCTGCCGAAATACGCTTCTGCATAGTCAGGCTCAATCTTTATTGCTTTGCTGTAATCCACTATTGCCCCATTAATGTCGCCCAGCTCATTTTTAGCTTTTGCTCTGAAATAATATGGCCTTTCACTATAATTGCCAAGCTTCAATTCAATCAGTAAATTATAATACTTTTTTGCTCCATCTGTGTCGCCAAGTTTTTCTTTAGATTTTGCTCTGAAAAATAATGCTTCTGCATCGTCAGAATAATTCACTAATGCCAGGTTGAAATCCTCTATTGCTCCTTTGTAATCGCCCAGTTCATATTTAGCTTCCCCTCTTTGATTATATACAGTATCTTCCCAATCGCTGGAATCACCTTCTAATA
>JAPLEC010000456.1 GCA_026391515.1 Bacteroidia bacterium
TCAGGCTGCCGATAAAAAGGCCAAGGAATCTGGCCATATCTTCTTCAGCAGGATATTGTTCCCTTGTTACAGCCATAAATGAATACTGGACAAAAAATGCTGTCATCACTGAAAGAGCGATAAATAATCCCATCACCCTTACATAAGGATCTTCCCTGAAGGCAGTAAGTACGGAACGTTTCTTTACAACAGTTCCTGTCTCCTTTTCACGTTTTCCGGAAGCGATATTAAAACGTGTTCCTATTATGATCTGCACAATGGTGCTTATAAGAACCGCTGCAGCACTGATCAGCAAAATGTTATGTGCTTTGAAATTAAGTGAGAGTAAAACCGGAATTGCATAACAGCTGATGATTATACCAAGTATCAATCCTGCATCGACGAGTCCAAACAAACGTTTTCCCTGTCGGAGTGTAAACAACCGGCTTACTGTTCCCCAGAAACCAAGAACAGCCAGGATATTAAGAGGCCCCAGCATGATAAATACCAGCCAGGTGACCCAGTCTGACGGATTTATCAGATGCAAAATCCATAATACTAATGTCAGGGCTGTTACAAAAATAAGGTTGAAGGTGGCAAAATTCCTGAATTGAATTTTTGTCTGAAGCCATGTATAAAGAGACGTCAGTATTATTCCTGCCATACCTGACAGGACATAACCCTGGGCCATCTTTTCCACAGGAAATTTTGACAGAAATAAAGAGTGTGCATTGATATCAAAAGCTCCGAAAAAGATGCCAAGAAAAACAGATTGGGTAAGTAAAATAGATATCAATGACTCCTCACCAGATTCAATTCCCAGGAGTTTAAACAATCTGTCCTTCATAGAGTTCTCTATATTTTTTAAACGTTTACTAAATTAGTAATTTAATATTACTTATAGATAATATCATCCTCTTTTTTTGACTAACTGTCAAAAAGTATTGATGTCCGACTTAATAATGTTTAAAATAAGAAAGCAGCTTAGTTTATGAGATCTGCTTTTATAAGTGAATGTAAGCGACTGATATCAAGATTAATACCTTCGATAATAATATTTGCCCTGGTATACCATTTTTCGCGGACAGCCAATTTCTTTTCAATGAACTCAAAAAGCTGATCATCAGGTATATTTTTAATCAGGGGTCTTTCGCCTGTCGATTCCAGAAGCCTGTTCGTCAGTTGCTGCGGGGTCATTTTTAAATAAATTGTCAGTCCTGTTTCAAGCATTAAATCCATATTATCGCCATGACAGGGGGTTCCACCTCCGGTTGAAACAATAGTTTCAGTCAGTCCTTTTACGCTTTTTAAAATGTCTGTTTCAATCTGTCTGAATTGTTCTTCGCCATCCTGAGCGAAAATCTGGGGAATAGTCTTACCTGCCTTCTCTTCAATTTTCCTGTCGAGATCAATAAATGTCCATTCAAGTAAAGCAGCTAATTTTTTCCCGGCGGTCGATTTGCCGCTTCCCATAAAACCGATGATATAAACAAGGTTCTTCCCGGTCATTATAATTCGAGCTTCATCTGAGCAGGATCATCTTTTACAGGATGCTGTGATTCATCTTCATCATCCTTCTCAATTACAGGAGATGCACTCTCCTTCTTAATAACAGGCTCTATTTCATGGATATTATCAACCATAAAACTGGTTAATCTTTTTCCTTTGGCTTTATAGCTTTTTACTCCGATAAATTCTGCTACTTCAATTATTTCGTTGCCGCGGTTTTTATGTTTGCCCCCAAATTGAATTTCGAAACGGGGGTATTCAACTTCAGTGAGGCTGATCAGCTTCGATTCAGGATTTTCATTTATGAAACACTGAGGCTTTTCCGATTCCTCGATAATGAATCTTTTGACGTAATAATATTTCTGCTCTGCATCCCAGTAAACAACTGAATAGACCTTGCCTGGTCTGAATTTTTCTATAACAAGTATATTATCTTCAAAATGGCTCGACAGGTCGAATCCGGTATGTCTGAAGAACCCATTTTTGGTTATTACAAGTATCTTGTCATCACCGCTGAATTCACCCAGATATACCCCTCGGGAGTCAACATTAAGTCTGAAAACCGCATCATCAAACCAAATTTTTCTGCCCCCTAAAGTTGAAAGACCTTTCTCCTTCAAAGCAATTTTATGTACTGCATTCTTTGTAAGAATGTTACCCATCGAGGATTTTCCCTTTATGTTAAGCTGTCCGAAATCAAATTCAAATTCCAGCTTTTTCAGACGGGCTTTAGGCTTATGATAGATTTTTATTACTTCAGCCTCGCCATTGGGATTTGCACTGAAATATATAATTTTTGAACCGGTTTTACCTCTGGTGAGATTATATTCCTTGTCGCGGGTAAGCCCGGTAATTGAGCATCTCTTTGCAAGAAGCGGACCATCCTTACCATCCTGGTAAACAATATTATAAATGGTGCGTTCGTCGTTTTTCAGGAATACCGCAGCATGAATAACGTCACTCCCGACAAAAACTTTATCTGCTACTTTGGTAATCAGATAGACACCATCCTTGCGGATGACTATAATATCATCGATATCGGAGCAATCGCATACAAACTCATCTTTCTTCAGTCCTGTGCCGATGAATCCTTCCTTGAAGTTGGCATATAATTTGGCATTGTTCGCAATTACTTTGGCAGCATGAATGGTATCAAAGTTCCTGATCTCGGTTTTTCTTTCCCTTCCTTTTCCGTATTTCTTCTTTATCTGCTTATAATAATTTATTGTGAAAGGAATAATATTGCGAAGATGATTCTTTACCTCTTCAAGCTCTATTCCAATACCTTTAATATGTTCATTTGCTTTTTTGGAATCATATTTTGATATCCTCTTGATCTTTATCTCGGTAAGCTGAATGATATCATCTCGGGTGACCTCTCTTAATAATCTCTTTTTGAATGGTTTAAGACCTTTCTCAATAGCTTCAATAACAGCCTCCCATGTTTCACACTCCTCAATGTCGCGGTATATTTTCTCTTCAATAAATATCTTTTCGAGTGATGACATGTGCAACTCTTCCTGCAGCTCACCTTTCCTGATTTCCAGTTCTTTTTTCAGCAATCCAACCGTTCTGTCGGCAGAATGTTTCAGCATATCAGTGACACCCATGAACACAGGCTTGCTTTCTGAAATGACACATGTATTTGGTGAAATGGAATATTCACAATCGGTAAATGCATAGAGTGCATCAATGGTCATATCTGGCGAAACACCCGGCATAAGCTGGATCACTATCTCAACATTTGCTGCTGTATTATCGTCGATTTTTCTGATTTTGATCTTCCCCTTTTCATTAGCCTTTATAATGGATTCGATAAGGGATGATGTTGTTTTTCCAAAAGGTATCTCGGTGATTATCAGCTCTTTCTTGTCAACTTTTTCGATCTTTGCCCTCACTTTAATAATACCTCCCCTCTGTCCGTCATTATATTTAGATACGTCCATAAGTCCACCGGTTGGAAAATCAGGGTAGATCGTAAATTCTTTCCCCTGGAGATAATCTATTGTGGCATCGATAAGTTCAATAAAATTATGCGGTAATATTTTTGAAGCCAGCCCTACGGCAATTCCTTCAACCCCAAGGGAAAGAAGTAAAGGGAACTTTACAGGCAAGGTTACTGGTTCTTTATTTCTTCCGTCATATGAAAGCTTCCATTCAGTTGTCTTGGGATTAAAGACAACATCAAGTGCAAATTTTGAAAGCCTTGCTTCAATATAACGGGGCGCAGCGGCACCATCACCTGTAAGGATATTGCCCCAGTTACCCTGTGTATCGATCAGAAGATCTTTCTCTCCGAGCTGTACCAGAGCATCGCCAATTGAGGCATCCCCATGAGGATGGAACTGCATAGTATGCCCGATTATATTTGCGACTTTGCAGTACCGTCCGTCATCCATTCTCTTCATTGAATGAAGAATACGTCGTTGAACAGGTTTGAGCCCGTCATAAATCTCAGGTACTGCACGTTCAAGAATTACATACGAAGCATAATCGAGGAACCAGTTCTGGTACATTCCCGACAGAGCTGTTACCGAATGAAGGGCAACAGGTCCCTGGGAAATCTCTTCACCTCCTTCAGGTTTTCCGGTCTCAAGTTCAGCATCTTCCATAATCACACCTGTAGTTTCCCTATAATTATTTTACAACTTCCTCTTCAGTTTTATCCTCTTCAATTCTCAGGTTCTCAATTATAAAATCCTGTCGTTCAGGAGTATTTTTCCCCATATAGAATTCAAGATAACCGTTGACAGTATCATTCTTTTTCATTCTGACAGGTTCAAGCCGCATGTCTTTTCCGATGAAATGCTTGAATTCATCCGGTGAAATTTCACCTAATCCTTTAAATCTTGTGATTTCCGGATTTGGTCCAAGTATTTTTATAGCCTTGACTTTTTCTTCAGGAGTATAGCAATACTTTGTCTCCTTCTTATTTCTTACGCGAAACAGGGGTGTTTGAAGAATATAGACATGACCTTTTCTGACAAGGTCGGGGAAGAACTGGAGGAAAAATGTAAGCAGGAGAAGCCTGATATGCATTCCATCGACATCGGCATCTGTTGCAATTACAACATTATTGTAACGCAGGTTTTCGATTCCATCTTCGATATTTAAAGCTGCCTGGAGAAGGTTGAACTCTTCGTTCTCATAGACAATCTTTTTTGTGAGTCCGAATGAGTTAAGAGGTTTCCCCCTGAGGCTGAAAACTGCCTGAGTTTCAACATCTCTCGACTTTGTAATTGAACCGCTTGCTGAATCTCCTTCTGTAATAAAAATCGTTGAATCAAGCTTGTTTGAATCATTTGAGTTATAATGCATCCTGCAATCCCTCAGCTTTTTATTATGCAGGCTCACCTTTTTTGCTCTGTCCCTGGCCAGCTTCTGGATAGATGAAATTGCTTTTCTCTCTTTTTCAGAATCCTGAATCTTTTTCAAAATTATCCCTGCTGTATCAGGATTTTTATGCAGGTAATCGTCGAGTTGTTTTTTAATGAATTCCGTTATAAAAGTTCTGACAGATGACCCTCCGGGGCCCATATCTTTTGATCCGAGCTTCGTCTTTGTCTGTGATTCAAAGATTGGCTCTTCTACCTTAATGCTTATTGCAGCAATTATTGACGATCGTATATCGGATGGATCATACTCCTTCTTGTAAAAGTCCCTGAATGTTCTGACAATAGCTTCCCTGAAGGCAATCAGGTGAGTACCGCCCTGTGTGGTATGCTGACCATTCACAAAGCTGTAATAATCTTCGCCATACTGCAGACCGTGAGTAAATACAACTTCAATATCATCGCCCTTAAGGTGAACGAGAGGATAAAGCCCCTCTTTGCTCATATTTTCATTTAGCAGATCAGCAAGTCCGTTCCTCGAAAAGAATTTATTACCATTAAAATTTATAACCAGTCCTGAATTCAGATATACATAGTTTTTAAGCATAGAATCTACGTATTCTGAAATATAAAAGTAGTTGCCGAACATTCCTTCATCGGGCTGGAAGATCACCTCAACACCATTTTCTTCAGTCGTTGCCTTCATCTGGTGATCTTTAACCGTAACCCCATGTGCAAATTCGCTTACCTTCAGCTGTCCGTCGCGTATCGACCTGATAATGAACCGGCTCGATAATGCGTTAACAGCTTTCACACCAATACCATTCAGCCCGACAGATTTTTTAAATGCTTTGGAATCATATTTTGCGCCGGTATTCATTTTCGAAACGGCATCAAGGACTTTACCGAGCGGAATACCACGGCCATAATCGCGAACCCTTACTTCCTTACCGTTAATCGAGACGTCAATTTTTTTCCCGAAACCCATTATGTATTCATCAATGGCATTATCCATCACCTCTTTCAGCAGAACATAAATCCCGTCATCCTGCGATGAGCCATCACCAAGCTTGCCGATATACATACCGGGTCTCAGCCTTATATGCTCTCTCCATTCAAGGGTTTTAATATGCTCTTCGGAATATCCTACGACCGACATTTGTAAAAATTTTGCGCAAATATAATTATTTACACCAGTCGCTTCCCGGCAATTTTTCAACAATTTGACGGATTTTTAATCAAGTCAAAGTGACAAAAAGACATGAGCGGGAATATTTTTCTGATTGATTGACAATTACATTGTCAGTAAAATGTTGATAAAAGGTGATTATAAAATCACTGCAACTACTTTAAATACTGACCTCTTTTTATTATAGTCTGCATGCAAAAGATCAAAATCCCAAATCCATTCTTCCCTGACCTTTCCATCAGGAACAGCTGTAACGACAGTTTTTTGTTCAACTTCAGCACCTTTCAGATCAGTAAAGATCTCTGCGTAATCAGTAATCAGGACTGAATTATAATTTTTAATAAACCTGATATGTTTTTCCTGAATCTCCCTTTTAAATTCTGTAAGTTCATCACCGGTTGCTTTTGTTTTTTTTCTTAACAATTTCTCCGGAAGAACTTCCAGTTGTGTGAGAATATTTAGTGATATCACCATACCCGGATCGTCAACAGGCTGATATTCAGGAATCAGGATTTCTTTAAGAGATGTCAGTCTGTTTAAAAAAGTACGTTTCCCGGCTATTTTCCAGACCTCTTCAATTAATCCGCCGGAGATATCTTCTTCAGCAAGCTTCACGTTTTTCAGCTTCGCAGTCTGATTTATCACTTCCGGAGGATGCACAATATCTGCCAGGATAATAGTTTTTACCCGTTCAGCCATCTCTGCAAGAGGCAGTTCCAGAAGCCATCCGCTGCCATATACAGTAATTTTTTCAGGATTAATCAGATCAATAGCTTTAAGAATAAAATTTCTGCAATGTTCAAGATGACTGTCCCATCCGTTTTTCTGATTTAGATGCCGATAAATCAGTCCCTGCTGGTAATCGTAATATCCCATTTTATGCAGTATCCTGCGATATGAAGGTGTGTGTGTCATCAGGTTTTCTTTTCATTTCTGAGCTCCCGGAGGGCATCAGTCATCATCATCTGGAATTTCATTGCAAGTTCATCATAATCCTGTGTTCCAAAAGCAGAAGGCATTACGGGATCAAGCACTTTAATATATATTTTATGAAATCCTCCGAAAACAAATCCATGCTTGGGAAGAATATCACCTGTTCCGTCAATCAGAATCGGAAGAATCGGAGTATTTGCAGATAGTGCTAATTGAAATGCACCTCTTTTAAAAAAGCCTATCTGACTGTCTAACGAACGGGTTCCTTCCGGATAAAACATAAGGGAAGTACCATCTTCCAAACGCTTAAGTGATTCTACCAGCATTCTTTCTTTACTCTCTTTATCACCTCTGTCAACTGTAATATAATCAGCCATTTTCAGATACCAGCCCAATATAGGTATTTTCGTATTTTCGATTTTGGAGATCCATTTAAAACGGTATCTGAGACAATCTATAAGTAATATATCGAGTATCGACTGGTGATTTGAAATAATGATATATGTGGTCCCTTTTACAGCTTTTTTTCTGCCTTCAATATTAATTTTCCATACCGGCACAAGATATGAAACAGCCATAGCATGGAATATCAGCATCCAGTGAACCACAGTACGTTTCCTGTCGAAAGGCAGAACAACCATCCATACAATAAAAATGATCAGGAAAAATATGATTATGAAAATTATTACGACAAACCAGACTATTATTGATTTCAGAATATCCATTTCACAAAAATATCTTTATTTATTAATCTGCTAAATACTTTCATTAAATCCTGGGGCATGTGCCGGCAGCCTATCAGTTTCCTCCCTGCCGCAATAATTTCATCAGATCCCTTGATTTCACAATCACAAATAATTCCATCCTTAACAGAGAGATGGCATGAATGAGGTTTACCTGTTAATTCAAAACTGTTATTGAAAAGATACTCAGGACCATAGGCATAATTCCATTCCCATGTCCTGAACTTATTTTCTGCCAGTGAATTTATTTCATTTACGGACTCCGAAGAGAGTTCAAAGATTTTATTTCCGGATTTATCCAGGAAATATTCCAGAATATGTTGCCTGAATTCGGATATATCTTTTACAACTGAGATAATTTCTTTCAGGTTAATCACTGATGAAGGATTGGACGTGACAGCTCTTGTAGAATAATGCGATTTATCTGCTCTTAAACTTTTTCTCAGAACATCAAGCTGAGAATTAAAAAGCAGCGTGCCATGATGCAGAACTCTCTCGTGGTAAACATGTTCGGCATTACCGGAGATCTTTAATCCATTGACTTTCAGATCGTTTTTGCCTTCGAATTTTGCTTCAACTCCAAGTGTTGAAAGAACTTGAATTACCGGAAGAGTATATTTCCTGAAATCTACCTGATTGCCTTTTTTACCGTTAATAATAAAGGTGAAATTCAGGTTGCCCTGATCATGAAAAACGGTTCCACCCCCGGAAATTCTCCTGATCACAGGAATGTTATTTCTTGTAACATATTCAGTATCAGCTTCACGATGTGCAACCTGGTGTTTTCCGATAATTACAGATGGAGAATTGATATATAATATAAGGTATTCCTCCGTACTTTTTTTAAGAAGGTATTCTTCAGCAGCGAGGTTGAAGAAGGGGTTGGTGGAGAGAAGATTGAGACAGAGCATTATTGAAATTGGATTGCTTTTTTGAAGTAAAATTCTTAATTCGCTGTTCGTTTGTTCTTAGTTCTTACTTCTTAAAATAATCATAATTAATTATAAGTTTCTTGTCAGTCAGCTCATATAGCTTATAGCACCCCCATCCAATTAACGATCCGACTATCGCTCCGCAGATCACATCTCCCGGGTAATGTACACCAAGGTATATTCTGCTATATCCAATCACTGAAGCCCACAAAATCATGCTGATTGTGAACCATCTTTTCTTAACGAGCATAAGGCTGAGCAATGCAACATTGAAAGAATTACATGCATGAGACGATACAAAACCATAAAGGCCGCCGCATTGTCCATTAACAAGGTGTATTATCATTCCGGCAAGTGCTGGCTCATGACAAGGGCGTAAACGATGAAATACATTTTTAAAAAGCTGAACTGACAGCTGGTCGGCCAGTGTTACAGCAATTATAATAAATGGTATAATTATCAGGAATCTCTTCTTGTATTTAATTCCTAGGTAAATCAGGATGGCAAGATAAAGCGGTGCCCAGATGATCTTTCCGCTGACGGCATACATAATCTTATCCCAGAAAGGTGAATTGATCGAATTCAGAAAGATAAAAAGCTGCTGGTCAATATGTTCAAGCATACTTAAAGCTTTAATAGTTTGACATGACTTTCCAGAGCATATCCTTGAGGGTTTCCAGGCCAAATCCGGTGACTGATGAAATGAACACCCTGGGAAGATCCGGTAATTCCTTTTTTATTTCATCCATTAGTTCCTTATCAAGCAGATCTGATTTTGAGATTGCCAGTACTCGTTTTTTATCAAGCAGTTCGGGATTATACATCCTGAGCTCATTGATAAGAACTTCATATTCATCTGCTATATTTTTACTGTCGGCAGGAACCATAAACAGAAGAATCGAATTTCGCTCAATATGCCTTAAAAACCTTATTCCCAGCCCTTTTCCTTCATGTGCACCCTCAATTATCCCCGGAATATCAGCCATGACAAATGACTTATTATCCCTGTAGCTAACTATCCCCAGATTAGGTGTAAGGGTTGTAAAAGGGTAGTCTGCAATCTTAGGTTTTGCTGCTGATATAACTGACAGAAGGGTCGATTTTCCTGCATTGGGAAAACCAACAAGGCCTACATCTGCAAGTATTTTCAGCTCAAGGATGAACCAGTTTTCAATACCTGGCTCTCCAGACTGAGCATATCGTGGAGTCTGGTTGGTTGAAGATTTAAAATGAACATTCCCCAACCCTCCTCTGCCTCCCTTTACCAGAATTTTTTCCTCGCCATGAGAAGTAATTTCGAATATAAACTCTTCTGTTTCGCCGGTTTTGGCAATAGTTCCAAGAGGAACTTGTATATAGACATCTTTACCATCTGCACCTGTCGATTGCTGGGAACCACCCGCACCTCCATGTTCTGCAAAGATGTGGCGCTGATATTTAAGATGAAGCAATGTCCATAGTTGGTTATTTCCTCGCAGAATGATATGTCCGCCTCTTCCGCCATCGCCGCCATCAGGGCCTCCTTTTGGGATAAATTTTTCCCTCCGTAAATGCGCTGATCCGGCGCCTCCGTTCCCCGAGCGGCAGAATACCTTTATATAATCAACAAAATTGGATCCGGACATTATTGAAATTTTTCTCTCTTTCTACTTCTTAACCCTTCCCCAACCCTTCCCTTAAACAATAAGGGAAGGGAGTAACATTCTAATTATCTGAGAATTGCTCCCCTTCCCTTAGCCTTAAGGGAAGGGGTTGGGGGAAGGGTTTAATCATAATCAGTAAGGATAAGAATAATATTATACCAGATTCTGAATACAAGCACATAATCTTCCAAATATATCTTCAATGGTTCCCATGCCGTTTACAGGCTGATAGATCCCTCTATTGCGGCAGTAGTCGATAATGGGTTCTGTCTTAGCCTTATAAACATCAATCCTGTTTCCAATGACTGCGGGATCTTTGTCATCAGGTCTTCCTGATTGTTCTGCTCTAAGAATTAATCTTTTTACAAGTTCATTATGTTCAACATCCAGAACAAGCATGGAGTCGATTTTAATACCTCTGATATTCAGCATTTTTTAGAGGGCTTCAGTCTGGGCTACCGTTCTTGGAAAGCCGTCGAACAGGAATCCTGCACATCCTTTTGTGCTGTCGATTTTTGCAGCTATCATTTCAATCACAACCTCATCGGGGACAAGTTCACCCTTGGACATAATTGAGCTCATTCTCTTACCAAGCTCCGTACCTGCTGCTATTTCTGCACGAAGCATGTCGCCTGTTGAAAGATGAGTAAGATTAAATTTTTTGGCCAGTTTTACCGATTGGGTTCCTTTGCCTGATCCGGGAGGACCAAAAATCAGAAAATTTACCATTGCTATATTAATTACGAATTAGAAATTACAAATTACGAATATGGGATTATTTAACTAAAGTATAGACAGAAGGGAGGTTACGGCCATAGCCATCGTAATCGAGTCCGTAACCTACGACAAAATCATTTGGGATCTCGAAGCCGACATAGTCTATTGGAATTTTCTTCGTATAGGCTTTTGGTTTGAAAAGCAGAGTTGCAACTTTTATACTGGCTACATTCCTTACTTTCAGCTCACCCACAATCTGTTCAAGTGTATGTCCGGTATCGACAATGTCTTCAATTACAATGACTTGCGTATTCTTAATATCTTCATTCCAGCCGATAAGCTCTTTAACTGAACCCGATGATCTTGTTCCTTCATAGGATGCAAGCTTTACAAAAGAAATTCTAGCCTTGAGGTCAATTCTTTTAAAGAGATCAGCCGCAAACAGGAAAGCGCCATTCAGAATTCCGAGAAATACGACTTCTTTCCCGGCAAAATCACGGTTTATCATTTCAGCCAACTCATCAACTCTTTTGCTGATGACTTCGCCTGAGATCATTTCACGAAATTTTTTATCGAGTAAAACTGTTTCTTTCATAATGGATTTAATTGAACTGCAAGCCGGTGCGAAAATATGAAAATAATAGCTTATTTTTGTTTTTATCAGGAAGTTAAATTTAAACAATTGATATGAAACCTCTGGTAAGCATTATAATGGGAAGCACATCAGATCTGTCTGTAGTGGAGAAAGCAGCTCAGATCCTCAACGGCTTCAGGATACCTTTTGAGATAAATGCTCTTTCAGCACACAGGACACCTGAAGAGGTTGAAAAATTTGCAAAAGGAGCTGCAGTAAGAGGCATTAAAGTGATTATTGCAGCAGCTGGTATGGCGGCTCATTTACCAGGCGTTATTGCTTCAATGACACCGCTTCCTGTCATCGGAGTCCCGGTTAATACATCGCTTGAAGGACTTGATTCAATTCTTTCCATTCTCCAGATGCCTCCCGGAATACCTGTTGCAACTGTAGGTGTTAATGCGGCCCAGAATGCAGCAATACTGGCTGCACAGATTATTGGTACCGGTGATGAAAAAATTTTGAAAGAGGTGATAAATTATAAGCAAAGCTTGAAGAAGAAAATCGTCGAATCAAATAAAGAGCTGAAAGCGGTTAAATTCAAATACAAGACCAACTAGTTATAAAACTCTGTGTAGCTCTGTGGTCCTCTGTGTCTCTCAGTGTAACAAAAAAAAATTGAAGAACTTACACAGTCCCGAGTACTCGGGACCACAGAGAAGCACAGAGAACCACTGAGAAAATAATATAAATCAATCCTTAATTCAGGATTGATTTTTTTGTATCTTAGTGTTTTATAACTGAAACAGTTGTACTCGCTGCGCAAAATATCTGTTTCATCTGTTCTGTTTTTTCTGTTTCTTACTGTTTCCGGCGGTAATCCATATCGTTTTTCAGCCGGTGCCGGAGAAGCAGGAATCAGATATGCCTGTTCCATGAAACCAGGATTCTGGTCGTCCTTTCACAACCAGGCTCTTCTTGCATATAATAATTCACTTTCTTTTGGTATGAATTACGAGAACCGGTTCAATATTAGTGAGCTGGGAACCCGGACAGCGGGACTCCTGATTCCAGCCGGAAAGACCTCTTTAGGTATTATGTATTCACATTTCGGATATTACAATTTCAAAAGGCAGATGGTCGGTCTGGCTTGTGGTTTATCACTTTCTGAGAATATTGCTGCAGGTGTGCAGGTTGATTATTTTTCTGAAAAGACAACCGGGGAATATGATAATTATCAATTAGTTACATGTGAGGTAGGGGTACTAGCCAAAGCTTCGGATAATGTTATGATAGGGATTCATTTATTCAATCCTGTTCCTAATTCTTTGCGAAAAAATGTTTTACCATCTTCAATAAGGGCAGGCGCAGGAATTGAATTAAGCAAAGTATTATTTGCCGGGGCAGAAGCAGAATTAAGCACCGGCGAAAAACTAATTTTCAGAACGGGATTCGAATATGAAGTATTGAAAAAATTCTGGTTCAGGGGAGGCTTCAGTACAGAAAATACATCGTTCAGCTTTGGACTTGGTTACCTTTTAAAATTTTGCAAACTCGATCTGAGCTTCGCAACGCATGAAAGACTGGGTATAACTTCTTGTGCTTCACTAATTTTTAAAATCCATTAACCGCAAAGAAAAATATAAGAACTTACACAGAGGACCACAGAGAGACACAGAGAAAAATAATTAAAAACTAGATATGGAGATAAATGAGATAACACAAAAAATAATCGGCTGTGCAATTGAAGTGCACAAAGCATTGGGACCTGGATTGCTTGAATCAGCGTATGAGGAATGTTTGGCGTTTGAATTATCTAAAGCTGGATTTAGTCTTAAAAGACAGCAACCTACGCCGGTTGTATATAAAGATATAAAACTTGACTGCGGTTACCGAATTGATATTTTAGTCGAAAACTTAGTCGTACTTGAACTAAAGGTTGTGGATGAATTCAACCCTGTTCACGAAGCTCAGATACTGACATACATGAAATTCGCAAATAAACCTGTCGGATTACTTATCAATTTTAATGTTACCGTATTAAAAAACGGAATTAAAAGATATCGGATTTAACTCTGTGGAACTCTGTGTCTTCTCTGTGGAACTCTGTGTAACTTTTTTTAATATGAGAAACTGATCAGCTACTTTTATGAATAAAGTTTTTCCCATATTATTATTCTCTTCTTTCTCAGTTTTTTGTTTAAGTCAGGGGAATAATATCTCAAATGAAGTTATTGAGATTGCTGAAGAGCTGGCAGCTGATGAGTCTGATCCGGAAATTGCAGAGCTTTATTTTGAACAGCTTCATGAGCTGATCGAAAATCCTGTCATGATTAATTCCGGAGATGAAGCTGAAATATCCAGGCTATTCTTCCTATCTGAATTTCAAGTCAAAGCAATTAAAGATTATGTTCAGACATCCGGAAAGATCGTTTCCTTTTATGAAATAGCCGGTATTCCCGGATTTGACAGGCAAACAACTGAAATGATGATCCCGTTTATCTCTTTTTCTGATAAAATAAATAGTATATCTGATACACTTATTTTCAGAAATACTCTCCTGACAAACCTGATAATAAAGCCAGGAGAAACTGATACCTCTTCTCTGGGCTCACCCTGGAAAATCCTGTCAAAATACAGATTTAATGCAGGGCGTTTTGAAGGAGGTTTTACCATTGAAAAAGATCAGGGAGAAAAATTCATTTCAGGCTCTCCTTCTCTTCCTGATTTTCTTTCAGCACATTTCTCCTATTCCGGTAAAGGAATCATCAGGAAAATAATACTTGGAGATTTTTCTTCACGGTTCGGCCTGGGTACTAATACTAATACCGGTATCCGCACAGGTCTATCACTTACATCTACGGGTTATATGCCCGGACGTGCTGAAATCAGACCTTATACATCCACCGATGAAAATAATTTCTTCAGGGGCGGGGCAGCAGAGTTTTCCCTGAAAAAACTTGGACTTATACTTTTTTATTCACATAAACGAATTGATGCAACCATTCGAGCATCTGCGGATTCCTCAGCATTTTTTGTAGAAAGTTTTTATAAAACAGGTTTACACAATACTCTTTCTCTGAATGATAAAAAAGATGCAGTTGCAGAAACATCTTATGGCATAAACTTATCGTTTAACTTCAAATTTCTGAAAGTCGGTTTGTGCTGGTCTGAAAACAGGTTTCTTCTTCCTGTTAAAACTGACAAAAGCAATGCAGAAGATCTTTATAAATTTGAAGGCTGTCGGAATCAGATCTATTCATTGTACTATAACAGCCTGATTAACAGGATTTTACTTTACGGGGAATTATCCTTGAACGACCCTCAGAATCTGGCTCTGGTTCAGGGAGTCACTTTACGTCCATCTGACCGGTTGATATTAAATATCCTTTATAGAAATTATACACCAGGATTTGTAAGTTTTCATGGAAATGGTCCGGGTAATACTTCATCGACCAGTAATGAGCAGGGTATTTTAGGCAATTTTATTTTTGAAGCAGCAAAGCATTTTTTTATAAGTGCCGGGTGTGATATCAGCAATTCTCCATGGCTGAAGTACAGATGCAGTTTCCCTTCACTTGCCAAAAAAGAGGAGATAAGGATTAAGTACCTTCCATTTGAAAATCTCTCGTTTGATCTTTCTTATAATTTCAGGTATTCCATGCTGGATAACCAGCTGGAAAATGGAATAGCCCAAGTTAAAGAGGTTAAAACCCGGACAGTAAAAGGTCAGGCAAGATTTACTCTGAATAATGTAACATTTGCACTTCGTGCTGATTATAAAGTCGCTGATCCTTCAGATAGCAAGGGGATGCTTTTGCTGCATGATATAATTTACAGGTTCAGGCAAGTGCCTGTAACATTATGGTTCAGGTATTGTATTTTCAATACAGATAACTGGGATTCAAGACTTTACACTTATGAGAATGATCTTTTATATAGTTTCAGTATCCCTGCATTGTCCGGTGAAGGCAGCCGAAGTTACATTATGGCAAAATGGGAAATCGGTGATATAGCTGAACTGAGATTTAAATATGGATTGACCTCTTACTTATCTTCCGCTTATGAAAATGAAGAAAAAGACGAGATAAAAATTCAATTCAGGGTCTGGTTCTAAACTGTCCTGCAGGTCTTGCGGTCTTGCAGTCCTGCAAGTCTCAAAAAATTTTCCTTGAGCACGACTTGCAAGACTTTTTCTTACTTATCCTCCGGGGTTTTTATATCGCGGATATTTAACTGCAAATTTTTATTTCCGCGGAATTCATTCATCTCTATGGAATAACATATGTCGAATGGACTTCCTTTTTTGATATATTCAAAATTATTGGCCAGATTAAAGGCAATAGCAGGTAGTGATTTCATCGTCTCTGTTTCCTGGCACAGATCCAGTTTCAGATGTTCTCCGCTTGAGCCTACCATACGACCGGTACCGGTGTCAAATACATTTCGCGAAATGAAGATGGGCGACATGTTTTCAGGTCCAAATGGTTGGAACTGGCTCATCACCCTGAAGAACTCTTCATTAATCTCTGAGAATGAAAGCTCTGTATCTATAAAGACTCTGGGCAACAGCTGATCTTCAGTAATAGTGCTGTTCACATATTGTTCAAACCTTTCAATGAATGGCTGGATATTCTCTTTTTTCAGTGTAAGTCCTGCTGCAAACATATGTCCTCCAAAACTTTCAAGCAGATCGCTGCATGCTTCTATTGCCTGGTAAAGGTCATAGCCCTGAACTGATCGTGCGGAACCTGTGGCAAAACCATTCGATTCGGTCAGGATGACTGTGGGTCTGTAATATGTTTCGATAAGACGGGAAGCAACAATACCGATAACACCTTTCTTCCACGCAGGATTGTAGAGAACTGTGGTTTTGGCATTTCCAGTTCGCTGATCCTCCGAAATCATTCTCATTGCTTCGGTGGTAATCACTCGGTCGACATTTCTCCGTTCAATATTAAAATTATTTATCTCTTTGCTTATACAGGTTGCCAGCTTCGAATCATTTGCAATCAGAAGTTCAACTGCTTTGCTTCCGGTTTCCATCCTTCCGGCTGCATTTATTCTCGGACCGATTTTAAAAACAACATCCTCAACTGTTAATGTTCGAAAAACTTCTGCTTCCTTAATAATTTCTTTCAAACCTGTGCGTGGTGCCTCGTTCAGTTGTTTTAGTCCAAAATAAGCCATTACTCTGTTTTCACCTGTAATTGGGACTATATCAGATGCAATGCTTACAGCAACAAGATCGAGGTAATGAGTAATGGAGCTGAAAGGAATACCCTGGATTTTTGAATAAGCATGAATGAGCTTAAAACCAACACCGCAGCCTGAAAGCTCTTTGTATGGATAGCTGCAGCCCGGCTGCTTTGGATCAAGAACAGCAAGAGCCTTGGGTATCTCATCACCAGGATAATGATGATCACAGACGATCACATCAATACCTTTTGATCTCGCGTAACGGATTTTTTCAACTGCTTTAATTCCGCAATCCAGAGTAATAACGACTTTGCAATTATTTTCGGTAGCAAAATCTATTCCCTGGAAAGAAACCCCGTAACCTTCTTTATATCTGTTAGGTATATAATAATCAATATTGCTGTACTGTTCTTTCAGAAATGAATAGACAAGGGCTACTGCTGTTGTACCATCAACATCATAATCGCCGTAAACAAGGATTTTTTCATTTTTCTTAATTGCTGTTGAAAGTCTGTCGACAGCAATATTCATGTCCTTCATCATGAATGGATCATGAAGGTAATCGAGGCTTGGATTGAAAAATGTTTGAGCTTCTTCCTTACTGGTTATATTCCTTTGCACCATAAGGTTAGCCAATGATTCAGATACATTAAGAGCTCCTGCAAGCTGTTTTACAACTGCACTATCTCCCCTTTCCTTTGTAACCCATCGCTTTTCCATCAGCTTGCTATTTTAGTCCATTCGATGTCAAAAATATCAGTGAATCTTTTCCTGATAATGTTTTTTACCTTATTAATATCCTGCTTTTTCCCCAGTTCTTTTTCCAGGGAAGTAACTCCTTTATCTGAGAATCCACAGGGATTTATATAATTAAAATATGTGAGGTCAGTGTTTACATTTAATGCAAATCCATGCATAGTCACATATTTGCTTGCTTTAACTCCGATTGCACAAACCTTTCTTGCCTTTCCGTTAATTTCAGGATCGAGCCAGACACCGGTTCCTCCTTCAAGTCTCGAGCCTTTTAATCCAAACTCATTAATTGTTTTAATTATTATTTCTTCCAGCCGAAAAATATATTGCTTCAGTCCTATTTTAATAATTTCAAGATCAAAAATCGGATAGCCTACTATCTGTCCCGGACCATGATAGGTTATATCGCCGCCTCTGTCAATTTTGTAAAATTTAGCACCATTTGCCTGCATCTGAATAAAATCAATAAGAAGATTGTTTTCAGAACCGCTTTTACCCAGAGTATAGACATGAGGGTGTTCAACAAAGATGAGTGTTCCGGGTTTATAATTTTCTCCTGTTTTGTTTAAACTTTCTCCTTCCCTTTTTTTATCTACAAGCTCTTTAAAGATTGCAGCCTGGTAATCCCAGGTCTCTTTATAATCTTTCAGGCCAATGTCCTCATATTTAACATTATAGCTCAATTTTACAATTCTCTTTTTACCGTCACAATATAGTTATAATTATCCAGCTGCGATATGTTTCTCTGCATGAAAAGAGGAACGTACAAGAGGATTGCACTCAACAAATTTAAAACCTCTGGTAATCGCTGATTGTCTGTACTTTTCGAACTTTTCAGGAGTTACATATTCAACGACTTCCATATGCTCAGGTGAAGGTTTCAGGTATTGTCCGATTGTTAAAATTTTGCATCCGGCAAGAACAAGATCATCCATCGTTTCAAGCACTTCATTATCACTTTCCCCTAGTCCGATCATTAAACCCGACTTTACAATCTTACCCTTACCGGATATATATTTAATAATGTCAAGACTTCTTTCGTATTTTGCTTTTGTTCTGATCATAGGTGTTAAACGCCGGACAGTCTCAATATTATGGGATATCACATCCGGTCCCGCATCAATTATCTTCTGAATATTTTCAGGTTTACCATCAAAATCGGGAATAAGGCTTTCAATAGTTAAAGCCGGGTTCACACGTTTAATAGTACTTATCACTTCCGACCAGAATCCGGCGCCTCCATCCGAAAGATCATCACGATCAACAGAAGTTATGACGCAATGTTTTAGTTTTAAAATTTTTACTGATTCCGCAAGCCGCAATGGTTCATCCGGATCAGGGGGAAAAGGCTTCCCGGTTTTAACAGCGCAGAATTTACAGGACCTCGTGCATATATCACCCAAAATCATAAAAGTAGCGGTTCCTGCATTCCAGCATTCACCTATATTCGGGCAATTTCCGCTGATACAGATAGTATGAAGATGATAATTTTCAACCAGGTGTTTTATTCTCGAATAATTTTCCCCGCTTGCCCTCTGCATCTTAAGCCATTTCGGTAATCTTCTCCCCTTTTCCATAAATAGATTCTGAACGCATAAAGGTATAAAACTCTGTGGTTCTCTGTGCTTCCTTTGTCGATTCTTAACCCTTCCTCCGTCTCCTTCCCTTAAGCATAATGGAAGGAGTGAAAATCCTGAATATCTGATAATTACTCCCCTTTCCTTAGACTTAAGGGAAGGGGTTGGGGGATGGGTTTTAATTAAGACAGAGTTACACAGAGATATAAAAAAGATTATATTTGTTTTGAAAGAAAAATAATTAACAAATTAAAAATATTACCATGACAAATGATGAATTAAAACTAAGTCGTAATTATCAGACAGTTATAGGTGATTTTCCTAAGGTCGGGATACGTCCGACAATTGATGGCCGCGAGCGCGGTGTCAGAGAGTCTCTGGAAAAACAGACTATGGGCATGGCCAGGCTGGCAGCAAATTTTATTACCAAAAATCTGAAATATCCCAATGGCAAACCTGTTGAATGTGTTGTTTCTGATACCTGTATCGGTGGAGTTGCTGAAGCAGCTTCATGTGCTGAAAAATTTAAAAAACGTGGCGTCGGAGTCAGTCTGACTGTTACGCCTTGCTGGTGCTATGGCAGCGAAACGATCGACATGGATACAGAGATGCCAAAAGCAATCTGGGGCTTTAACGGTACAGAACGGCCTGGTGCAGTTTACCTTGCAGCAGCACTTGCCGGACATACAATGAAAGGTTTGCCGGCATTCGGAATTTACGGACATGATGTCCAGGATGCCGGAGATCAGACAATTCCGGATGATGTAAGTGAGAAAATTCTGAGATTTGTAAAAGCAGGTCTGGCAGCTTCCTATATGAAAGGGAAATCTTATCTCTCCATGGGTTCAGTTTCCATGGGTATTGCAGGATCGATAGTAAGGGAAGATTTCTTCCAGGAATATCTCGGAATGCGCAATGAATATGTTGATATGAGCGAATTTAACAGGAGGCTGAATGAAAATATTTATGATAAAGAGGAATTCAAGAAAGCACTGGCGTGGACAAAAAAATATTGTAAGGAAGGTAAGGATCTGAATGTAAAACCCAAATCGAGAGCACGCAAAGATGAGGAGTGGGAAATAGTTGTGAAAATGACTATGATTGCCAGGGATCTGATGGTCGGAAATCCAAGGCTTAAAAAGTACGGATTTGGTGAAGAGTCGCACGGTCATAATGCAATTCTTGCCGGTTTCCAGGGACAGAGACAGTGGACAGATCACACTCCCAACGGCGATTTTCTTGAAGCTTTACTTTGCTCCTCTTTTGACTGGAACGGAATTCGTCCACCGTATCTTGTTGCTACAGAGAATGATGCAATGAATGGAGTCCCGATGCTGTTTGGTTACCTTCTTAGCAATACAGCCCAGATGTTTTCAGATATCCGGACGTACTGGAGTCCCGAAGCAATAAAAAGAGTTACAAAAATCAAACCTGCCGGACTGGCTTCAAACGGGGTGATTCACCTTATTAATTCAGGCGCTTCTGCACTTGATTTTTCAGGCAGACAAACAAGTAAAGGAGAATCATGTATCAAACCATACTGGGAAATTACATCGAAAGATGCTGCCGAATGCCTCAAAGCAACAAAGTGGGAACCTGCTAATATAGGGTATTTCAGAGGTGGCGGCTTCTCTTCACAATTCAATACAAAAGGAATTATGCCTTTGACAATTTCGAGAGTTAACCTCGTGAAAGGTCTCGGACCAGTACTGCAGCTTGCTGAAGGCTGGACAGTTGAGCTTCCGGAAAAAATGCATAAGATACTGACCGACAGAACCGACCCGACATGGCCGACAACATGGTTCACTCCGAGGCTTACAGGAAAAGGAGCCTTTGCTGATGTTTATTCAGTAATGGCTAACTGGGGAGCAAATCACTCAGCTTCAAGCTATGGACACATAGGAGCTGATCTGATCTCACTGGCATCGATATTGAGAATCCCTGTTTGTATGCACAACCTTCCTGAAGACAAGATCTTCCGTCCAAGCTCCTGGAATGCATTTGGAATGGATAAAGAAGGATCGGACTACAGGGCATGCCGGAATTATGGAGCATTATATAAATAAAGGCGTAAAGGCGTAAAGGCATTAAGGCATTAAGGCATTTAGGCTTTAGGGTGTAAAGGTGTTATTTAAGTAATATTAAACTATTTATTATCAATCTTTTAATAATGTCACTATGGAAAATATTCCCGGAATCAGAAAAATTGAGCTTGAAGAGGAGGCACTGAAAGATCTCGACACAACCCGTAAATGGTCTATGTTTCTGGCCATTCTCGGTTTTATCCTTATCGGAATTCTGGTTATTGGCAGTGTCATTGCCGGTGTTAACCTGTCTAAAGCTATTTCTCGGTCAGGAGGAGTGCTCGGAATGAAGGAAATACTTGTCTCCCTTTCCATTCTTGTATTTGCAGTAATCTACTTTTTTCCTGTTTTTAACCTGTATCGTTTTTCAAAGTATACATCTAATGCTGTTAAATCGCTTGATAAACAGGAAATTCAAAAAGCCTTTAAGTGCTTAAGGAAATACTATGTCTATATCGGGATACTGGCAATAATCGCCCTGGTAGTTTATACCATTTTACTTATAGTAGTAGGAGTGTCGGGATTAATCTAGAAGGACCCCGGAATAGGGTTATAACACGTATTACCTGAGGTTTCTCTCAGAACAGGTTTTTTTCAGACGTGAGATGGAAGTATAATGACTTATTATTTTAATTACTATTTTAATTTTTGTCTTTAAAAAAACAGATTATGGAAAACATTCCCGGAATCAAAAAAATTGAGCTTGAAGAGGAGGCTCTGAAAGATCTCGACAAAACCCGTAAATGGTCTATGTTTCTGGCCATTCTCGGTTTTATTTTTACAGGAATTATGCTAATTGGTGGTCTCATTACCAGTCTTTTTTTAACAGTATTTAAAACTGAACATGCGTTATTCGGGGTGACAGAGCTATTAGTAATCGTCGGAATTCTGGTATTTGTTCTGATTTATTTCTTCCCTATGCTTTACCTGTTTCGTTTTTCAAAGCATACATCCAATGCTGTTGAATCTCTTGATAAACACGAAATACAAAAAGCATTTAAATACCTGAAGAAATATTATGTGTATATAGGAATTCTAACAATTGTTGCACTAGCAGGATTTTTAGTTTCAACGTTCATAGCTATAGGGTCTGCAGTATTTATGAAAGGTCTCGGAACAGGGATATAACAATTAAAAAATGTTACTTTAATTTTTAGTTATATTATTTTATGCCAGGAGGAGATATTGTAATTGTATTTGATTGCGGTGCAACCAATGTAAGGGTAATTGCTATTAACAGCCGGGGTGCTATAATTGCCTCAGAATCATTACCCAATAATACAAAGCCTGATCCTTTTTTCCCATCGTACCGGATATGGGATGTAAATGAGATCTGGCATAAGATGTGTCAGGCTTGTAAAAAAGTCATAAACCAGGTCAATAGAAAAAATATTATAGGAATTACCGCCACTACATTTGGTGTGGACGGAACACTCTTTGACAAATCAGGAAAGATGCTTTATCCGGTGATATCATGGCAGTGCGAGAGGACCGCTCCTATAATGTCGAACATAGGAAAATATATTCCTCTCTCCGATCTGTACAAAGAGTGCGGCGTTCTTCCCTTTACTTTCAACACAATCAATAAGCTTATCTGGTTTGCAGAAAACAAACCGGAGCTGATTGAGAAAAGTCACAGGTTCCTTTTCATGCCTTCAATCTTTACATTTCTGCTTACGGGTGAAATGGTCAATGATACAACCATGGCAGGAACCTCAATGATAACGAGCCTTTCAACACGTAAGCTGTCAAAATCGATTCTAAACAAGATCGGCTTCCCGGAAGACAAATTCGGAGAGATAGCAGAAACAGGTACAATTATTGGCAAGGTTAATCAATTTGCTTCTTCAGCAACTGATATACCTCAGGGAATACCCGTAGTTGCTACAGGACATGATACCCAGTTTGCAATTTTCGGCTCAGGGGCTGAAAAAAATCAGCCTGTTCTCAGCTCCGGAACATGGGAAATTCTTATGGTACGTTCTGAAGGATATAAATCCGGAAAAGAACAGCTTGCTATGTCAATCACCACTGAACTTGATTCTCAGCCTGGATTATATAATATTGGTAATCAATGGATTGCATCTGGTGTTCTTGAATGGGCAAGAAGAAATCTTTACGGCGATGTTAAAGAAGATGTTTATGAAGTAATGATTTCCGGTGCTGAAAAGGTTCCTTCCGGTTCAAAAGGAGTTAAGGTTGTACCGAAATTCTATGAAGAGCTTAAAGGCAAGCCGGGCGGTCAGATTCTTGGACTTACAATGGAGACCACGCGCGATGAGATTTACCGTGCAATACTTGAAGCTCTTTCAGAAAGACTGGTAGAAGGAAAAACTGCTCTGGAAAAAGCCGGAGGATTTAAGACTGAAAGTATCCTTTGTGTTGGAGGTGGTTCAAAAAACAGATTATGGAACAAGCTTAGAGCCAGCTATTCAGGAGTGCCTGTAAAAGTCATTGACCAGAAAGAGACTACCGTTCTGGGAGCATCACTTTTCGTTCAGTCAGCATGCGGTAATGCCTCATCACCGGAAGAGGCAAGATCGGTGATTGATTATAAAACGGAAATTATAAAACCTATATCACATTGAGCCTCTGCGCCGTTACGCCTTTGAGCCGTTAAACCTTTTAATATGGACATTGCATATTTCAACGGTAACTTTCTTCCAAAAGATGATATCAAGATCAGTCCCGATGATCGCGGATTCCTGTTTGCAGACGGCATCTACGAAGTAATCAGATGGTATGAAGGATTCTTTTTCGACATGGAAGGTCACATGTTGAGACTGAAAAGAAGCATGAAAGAGATCCGTATTTCGTGGCCTGAAGCAGATGCCTATCCCTCCGTTGCATACGAGCTGATAGTGCGAAACAATCTTCAAAATACTCCTTCTCTCATTTATCTGCAGATCACAAGAGGTGCTGCAACACGGTCACATGCATTTCCTTCACCTGCTGTAAATCTGACTGTTTATTCCTTTGCCAAAGGTTTACGCCCTGATAAAGAGAAAACTTCTGCCGGTATTGGTGCAATACTCCGTAAAGATATCAGATGGAGCAGATGTGATATTAAATCAGTTTCACTCTTACCCAATATTCTCAGCTTCCAGGAAGCAATGGACGCTGGTTGCCATGAATGTATTTTTGTTAAAGATGGGCTTATTACCGAATGTGCACATTCAAATGTATTCTTTGTAATTGACGGAGTTCTGCATACACATCCCGAATCTGAAGACATACTTTCAGGAATCACACGGAAAAATGTTTTACACCTGGCCCATGATGCAGGAATACCAGTCAGTCTGACGGCTGTTCCTGAAACCAGGCTGAAGGATATCAGTGAGGCTTTCATTACAAATACATCTTTAGAGATCACTCCTGTAATTTCAATAGATAATAAGAAGGTTGGCGATGGAAAGCCTGGTCCTGTCACAAGGCTTTTACGCGAAAAATTCGATGCTGAGATCCGTGCTTTTAAAGGTTAACTCCGGAAGAATGAATTTTCCTATATTTGCACAAATTTCAAATAGATTATGAGTAATAGTTTGTTAAGCGAACAGGAGCAAATCAGAAGAAGTTCCCTTGAAGAGCTGAGAAAGCTTGGGATAAATCCATATCCTGCTGCTGAATATAAAACCAATGTTTTCGCACAGGAAATCCTTGATAATTATACACCCGATAAAAACAATTTCCAGGACGTTAGCCTGGCAGGAAGGATTATGAGCAGGCGCATTATGGGCAATGCTTCTTTTGCCGAACTCATGGACTCTTCAGGCAGGATTCAGATTTATGTTCGCCGCGATGATCTTTGCCCGGGAGAAGATAAAACGCTCTATAACACTGTATTTAAGCATCATCTGGATATTGGAGATATCATTGGTGTTAAAGGACATGTTTTTAAAACTCAAATGGGCGAAACTACAGTGCATGTCAGTGAACTTACCGTGCTCTGCAAATCAATTCATCCGCTTCCGATTGTAAAAGAAAAAGACGGTATCATATTCGATGCGGTAACTGATCCTGAAATGCGTTACCGCCAGCGTTATGTCGATCTCATAATCAATCCGCATGTCCGGGAGGTTTTCCGCAAGAGGACACAGATCTATCAGTCGATGAGGGAGCTTTTCAATTCACGTGGATATCTTGAAGTTGAGACACCTGTACTTCAGCCTATACCGGGAGGGGCTGCAGCAAGACCGTTTATAACACATCATAACACACTCGATATACCTCTCTATCTGAGGATTGCAAATGAACTCTACCTTAAGCGCCTTATCGTAGGCGGATATGAGGGAGTTTATGAATTCTCAAAAGATTTCCGTAACGAAGGAATGGACAGAAACCATAATCCGGAATTTACGGTGATGGAAATCTATATTGCCTACAAGGATTACAATTGGATGATGTCGTTCACCGAAGAGATAATCAGCAAGGTAGCCATGGATCTGCATGGCAAAACCGAGATTGTTTATGGCGATAAGGTCATTAACTTTAAGCCACCTTATAAAAGGATCAGCATGCTTGATTCAATAAAGGAGAATACCGGTGTCGATATCTCAGGGAAGAATGAAGAAGAGCTTAGAAAAGTTTGTGACAGATTTGGCATTGAACATGATCCTACAATGGGAAAAGGCAAATTGATCAACGCCATATTCAGCATGAAATGCGAACATACACTAGTACAGCCCACATTTATAATTGATTATCCTACAGAGACTTCACCTCTGACTAAGATGCATCGCAGCAAACCCGGTCTGACAGAAAGGTTTGAATTATTCATCAACTGCAAGGAAATAGCCAACGCATATTCAGAGTTGAATGATCCGATCGACCAGATGGAGCGTTTCCAGGATCAGCTCAGGCTCTCGGAAAAGGGCGATAATGAAGCAATGTTCATTGATCTCGATTTTATCAGAGCACTTGAATACGGCATGCCTACAACATCCGGTATGGGATTGGGAATGGACAGGCTTACAATGCTTATGACTGACCAACCTTCAATTCAGGATGTGCTTTTCTTCCCGCAGATGAAACCAATAAGTCAAAAGTTGAAAGTCGAAAGTCAAAAGGAAGAATATATTAAGCTTGGCGTTCCTGAGGAATGGATTGAACCCTTGAAAAAACTTGGTTACACAACAATTGTAAAGCTTAAGGAGGTTGAGAAAGCCGGTAAGCTGGCCAATGATCTTAACGGGTACAACAAGAAGAACAAGCTGGGGCTCAGCGGATTAAGTCCTGAGGCGGTTGATAAGTGGCTGAAGTAAAGGCGCAGAGGTGCAAGGGCACAGAGGGTAAATAAAGATCCCCTCCTTGGAGGGGCATGGGGTGGGTTAAATGTATGGTGGACAGTAAATTGTATGTCTATTTTGTCTCGACTGTAAAATACTTATTAATTATTTCTTCGTCAATCCACGCGGGATTTGTTGTCAGTTTTTTAGCAAACTTAAATAATTCATATGCTGTGGATATATCATTGTCATATAAAAGACAGACGCCCTGAAGTATATACAGAGCATAATTATTTGGATCTGTTTTATAAGATTCATTAAGCTTTTCTGCGGCATTTTTAGCATCTCTGTTTAAAATATCCAGTACAGCCAGGCAAATGTATGCTTCAGTCTGATTTGAATTTATTTTTAAGGCTTCCTCGGAATATTTTCTGGCACTTAAATAATCTTTATGGGAAAACGATATTTTTGCCATACTTATATAATCTTCAGGTAATGGATTTATCGCGGGTCTGACATTAAATTTCTGTTGCACCACTTTTTCAAATGAAACAGTATCTTTTAATAATAAATATGCTGTTGCTAAATTGTCGTAATCTTCTGCTGCATTATAACCGAATGTGCTATTTGCCAGGGATCTGAGTTCAATTGCTTTTTTCAGGTATAGTAATGCTGATTTTGTCCGGCCTTTAAACAAATAGATATTCCCAAGAGCTTCATTTATCATAACTTTATTAGGAATTCTTGAATCATTTAAACAAGTTTTATAAAATGACTCTAAATTGTCAAATTCAATTAAATCGCTTTTATCAAGCAGAAATCTAAATTTATTTGGAGATATTGTTGAAAGTTGGGAGGTGGTTCTGGCAAAAGATTTGATAAAT
>JAPLEC010000106.1 GCA_026391515.1 Bacteroidia bacterium
TTACAGATGCCGATCTTGAGGTAGTAAGGACAAAGTTTTCCAAGGGATTATCACTCGACGATATGAGGGCGATAAATGATATTGTTCCGGGAGTGAAAGGAATAGCTCCGCAATCAGAGACCAAGCTCGATGCAATGTACAGCGATAAATCCTCAAAGGCTACAGTTATAGGTGTAACTCCTGAAGTGACCAGTATTCTGAATTATAGGGTAGATAAGGGAATTTTCATTGACAAGGATCAATACTACAGGCAGCTGAAAGTCTGTGTACTGGGTGCAAATATTGCCCGTGAGCTTTTCAGCTATGAGGACCCGCTTGGTAAAAATATTAAACTCGGAGACCAATGGTTCGAGGTCGCAGGGGTGCTTAAGACAAAGGCTCTTTTCACCGAAACTGTCGGTGAGCTGGCTGCCCGCGACCTTAATAATGATGTATATATCCCCCTTTCGACATTTGGGAAAAGGATACCAAAGGCAAATACACTTTTAAGCGAATTGAAGCAGGCAACAGTTAAGCTGGAAAGCTCTGAAAGGTTAATAGAGTCTTCTGATGTTATTAAAAGTATTCTCTCACGTCGTCATTTCAACAATGACGATTTCAGCATTATAATTCCTTATGAGCTGATGGAACAGGAGAAAAAAGAAAGCCGCATTTACAACCTTCTATTGGCATCAATAGCAGCAATTTCACTTATAGTAGGGGGTATAGGCATAATGAATATTATGCTTGCTTCCGTATTGGAGCGAACACAGGAAATAGGTATCAGACGGGCTGTCGGGGGACGAAGATCTGATATCATGGGTCAGTTTGTTATGGAAGCAATGGCAATCAGCATTACCGGAGGTCTTATCGGTGTTTTCCTGGGAATTGTCCTTTCGCTGGGAATCGGGCTTTTAACAGAAGTTAAAACATATCTTACACTCTATTCGATTTTCATTGCATTCAGTTTTTCTGTACTCGTAGGGATCACTTTCGGTTATCTCCCTGCAAAAAGAGCAGCTGATCTCAAGCCAATAGAATCTATCAGGCATGAATAGAATTTTAATCTTTTAAGAAGTTAATTATTCTTTTGAATGGCAACAGCTTTTTTTGATGCTTCGAGATGATCAAACTCACTGTAGAAGTGAAAGAGGTGTTCGTTATAAAAGGGACAGCCTATTACATCATATACTTTAATATCATCCTGGAATAGTTGAGTCACGCTGCATTTTGTTTTCGGTTATCTTGAGACGGTTCACCTCAACTATAAAATCTCAAGAACCCCTGAAAACTAACCGTGCTATTTCCATCCATCTGAGGTAATGCTTGGGTGGATGGATTTTTTATTTGACTTGTGTAAATGTCTTTTGTAACTTTAACATGATCAATTTTATTCAGCAGATTTCTAGAACAGCTCTTAATAACAACTAATTAATTGTTATAAAATGAAAAAGATTCTCTTCTTTATTATTTGTGTGAATGCATATTATTATTCATTTTCACAAACCATCACTGCCGATACTACTTTAGCAAATCAATATTTCGATTTAGCCAGGAAGTATGAAAATGATTCCAGGTTCGATACTGCAATTTTCTATGCAGAGAAAGCACAAGCTTTGAATATCAAATATTTCGGAGAAAATAGTATTAAAAACGCCAATGTTTTACATTTACTTGGTAGAATATCCAATACCAACAATAAATATGATCTCGCATTGGAGTATAATTTAAAAGCCTTAAAAATAAGAAATGAAATCCTTGGCGAAAAACATATAGATGTGACCAAGAGTTATATCAATATCGGTGTCGTTTATTATAATAAAGGTGAATACGAAAAGGCTCTGGAATCTTATTTTAAAGCTTCACAAATAGTTATAGAAATTCTTGGCGAGAAACATCCTTATGTGGCTACAAGTTATAATAATATTGGGAATGTTTATGATGAAAAAGGTGAATACGATAAAGCACTGGAATATATTTTTAAATCATTACAAATCAGAAAAGAAGTCCTTGGTGAGAAACATCCTGATGTGGCTACAAGTTATAATAATATTGGAATTGTCTATACTGATAAAAGTGAATATGATAAAGCATTGGAATATTATTTTAAGACTATGCAATTAAAAAAAGAAATCTTTGGAGAAAACCATCCTGACATAGCTGCGATTTACAATAATATTGGAATTGTCTATACTGATAAAGGTGAATATGATAAGGCTCTAGAATATCATTTAAAGGCTTTACAGATAAAAAAAGAAATCTATGGAGAAAACCATCACGATGTAGCTGCGAGTTATAGCAATATTGGACTTCTTTATTATAAAAAAAGAGAATATGATTTGGCACTGGAATATTGTTTTAAAGCCTTGCAAATAGACATTAAAATCCTTGGTGAGAAACATCCTTATTTGGCTATAAATTATAATAATGTTGGAAGTATATATTCTGATAAGGGTGAATACGATAAAGCTTTGGGATATTTTCAAAAAGGAGAAGTAACTTGTTTACGAAACTATAATGATACGACAAATGTGTATTCTCTTCCTTCAGTCACAAACAGTCTTGATTGGTATTATTTATTGCAGTCCCTTCAGGCACAAGCTCAAATTATTGGTGATAAAAGTAAAATACTAAAAGATCTTAAATATGCTGACAGGGAGAAAATTACCCTCAGACATTATCAGGTTTGCGACACATTAATTGATATAACCCGTAAAGGAATAAGTACTCAATCTGATAAACTGGCATTAGGTGAAAAAGCAAGCCAGGTCTATAAAGAAGCGATTGATCTTCTAACATGTCTTCAACCAATTAACAATGCAGAGGTTGGGAAAAACATTTCTGATAATGATCGCAATCTGGCTTTATATTTTTCGGAAAAGAGCAAGTCATCAGTTCTTCTTGAAGCACTTGCCGGTCAGGAAGCACAGAAATATGCTGGTATCCCTGATAGCCTATTGCAAAAGGAGCATAATTTAAAAATTGATGTTGCCTTTTATACAAAAAAGCTGGCAGAACCTGAAATATTAGATAGTGCTCAAGTTATATTTTACCGGGACAGATTATTTCGCAGAAATCGAAGTTACGATAGCTTAATATTGGTTTTTGAAAAACAATTTCCCAAATATCACAATTTGAAATATAATACTAAACCCGCAACAGTAAAGGATATCCAAAACCTGTTGGACGAAAAAACTGCACTGATTTCATATTTTACGGGAGATAGCACAATTACCATATTTACATTTACAAAAAGTAATTTTAATGTGCAGAAAGTACCTAAGATTATAAACTTAAATGACAGTATTATCTGGTTTCGTTATGGGTTGACTAAAATCGGCCCAAGTATGCAAGAAAATTATTTAAGGTTAGGTTTTAAGCTCTATCAGCAACTCTTCCCTGATAATGCACCTATCGGCAGAAAGATTAAAAATCTTGTTATAATTCCTGATGGTAGCCTGGCAACATTGCCGTTCGAAAGTTTATTGACAGCAAACTTTACAGGAGATATTAATGCATATAAAGAATACCCCTACCTGGTTAAAAAATATAATATCAGTTATTCATATTCTGCGAACTTGTTTTATCTGACATTTTCCAAGGAGGCTTCTTCAACAATTGAGATAACAAAAATGAATGACTGGCTAGCATTTGCGCCAGTTTTTGATGACACTGGAGATCACAATCTGTCAGTATCCTCGCGTGAGCTACAGAAACAGTTAAGCTTGCTTAAGACAGATTCTTCGATGATAAATCGTTCAATGTTTAACAGAAGTCATATTAAACCACTGCCGGGAACGGAAACTGAGATTGAAGCTGTTTTTAGACTTTATGATGATAACAACCTTAAAGCCAAAGTTTTATTACATGATGATGCCAATGAAGAATCCATAAAATCAGGTGAACTGGAACAATACAAAGCATTACACTTCGCAACTCATGGCTTTGTTAATTCCGAGAAGCCTGAACTTTCAGGCCTATTGCTGGCACAAGACACGACAGGAGGGGAAGATGGAGTATTGTATTCTGGTGAAATATATAATTTGAAATTAAATGCTGACTTAGTTGTTCTTTCAGCCTGTGAGACTGGTCTTGGTAAAATTCAGAAAGGTGAGGGAATAATCGGATTAACCAGAGCATTACTTTATGCCGGAGCTAAGAATATAATTGTCTCACTTTGGCAAGTTGCAGATGAAAGTACATCTGATTTGATGGTGAATTTCTATAAAAATAGTCTTGAAAGCAAAGGTACTCTAACCTATTCTGAAGCTTTACGAAATGCAAAGCTTGAAATGATAAAAGAAGGGAAATATTCACATCCGTATTTTTGGTCACCATTTATATTAATTGGTAAATAGGTGTTCGGTATTACACAGAACTTTTACCTCTTTTAAAAATTATTTCTGTCATTGATCTTTACTAAATTTCCAGATTCTGGGGACTTGGTGAAGTAGGATATTAGTTTTTAACAATCAAATTTCAAATAATTTAATCTAATAATTTTACTACTATGAGTAATTGTGGATGTATTGGCATATATCGTGCAACACGTTTAGATGAATCTTACAGAGAGATTCTTAAAATGTACCAACAGATTGTCAAAGAAGATACCTGCTGGTTCTCCATTGAGCTTGAATGGCATTTAAAGCCTACCTATACTAACTCTGAAAAACAACAGCTTGCTAAAGTATTTAATCAATTCCCGGAACAGGTAATATGGATATTCGGAGAGAGTGACAGGATATTTGTTGCAGCACATGAAATCATTAAGCATTTTGGTGGACTGCTTCAAGTAAAAACTTCGCATAATAGAGACTATATTAATTCATATCCTGGTGTAAAAATTGAAATTCAGAAGAAGAATTATAAAGATCCATTAAAGTATAAACCTGACTACTGGCTGGTAGATCATATTTTCATCAGGACATATTATACATCATTCAGTAAATTTACAAGGTTCAAGCTTGATTCGTTTTTACCAAGTGCTTATTCCATTTAAAAACAATTAATTTAATAGAAAAATGACTGCACAAGCGCCTGATTATATATTTATTAATGGGATTAAATACTCCTTGTTTACGAATCCTTTAGGCCAGTACTGGTCGAAAAAGAATCCTATGCCACCAATAGGTCTACCTTCTACAGACTGTTGGAGAGGGTATTTGGCAACCTGGGAGATAATAGATAATTGCTTATATCTAGTAGCTGTTATATTCCACTCTCCTGGTGGAGATAAGGATTTAGATTATCTATTCCCAAACAGTATTAGTAAAATAAAGGCTACATGGTATACGGGTGAACTAAAGATACCATTAGGAGATTGTTTACAATATGTACATGGTGGCTACGAATCAACATATGATTCAGACTGGTTTATTAGTATAAAAAATGGCAATATTGTAAGTCAAAGATACAAGGCTAATTACTAGCAAACCATGAATTTCTGTCACTTAGAGTATAAGTGATTATTCTTCCTTAAAAATAAATTTGACTTGTATAGTAATTGTCTCGTAACTTTGTTAAAATATCCTGATTCTAAATATTTAATCACAATTTTATGACTCGTATTAGTAAAACAATTCTTGTATTATTTATAAGTTGTTTTTATATAACAATAGTTCAAGGACAAACAACTATCCTTTCGTCAGGGAGTAATGCCTCCGGAGGAAATGGTACAGTCAGCTGTTCCATTGGACAGGTCGTTTACACCACCAACATCGGAGCTTCAGGTCGTGTAACTCAGGGAGTTCAGCAACCCTTTGAAATTTCGATTGAGGTAGGAGTTGAACAAGCAAATGACATTAACCTTGTTTGTTCGGCTTACCCAAATCCTGCAGACGATTATCTTACTCTGGAGGTTAAAAACTCCGACAACAAAAATTTATCGTACCAACTTTTTGATGTTAAAGGGAAACTCCTTAAAGAAAAGAAAGTAACAGGAAATGTTACCCGGATTTCAATGGTAAACCTGTTGCCCTCTGTATACCTATTAAAAGTCATAGATAATCAAAAAGAAATAAAAATATTCAAGATCATTAAGAAATGATGTGTTAGATGTAATCATTAAATCACAAATAGATGAATACGAAAATCTCTAGAGTCAAAAATCAGCTTCTCAGCAAATCAGCTTATCTGCTCATCTTGCTGCTCATCAGTTCATCTGCATTTGCTCAAACTCCTAATAAGATGAGCTATCAGGCAGTAATAAGAAATGCAGCCGGTGAACTGATGAAAAACAGCACTATTGGTTTGCAGATACAAATATTGCAAACATCGGAATTTGGAGCTGCTGTTTATGTTGAAACCCATACACCGACAACAAATGTCAACGGACTTGTAAACATTGAAATAGGCAACGGATCGGTTGTGTTAGGGACTTTCAGTGGCATAAACTGGGCTGCAGGACCCTATTATGTTAAAACTGAAACCGATATCACAGGAGGCACCAGCTATTCTATTACCGGGGTAAGCCAGATACTAAGTGTGCCTTATGCACTCCATGCGAAAACAGTTGCCAATTATTCTGAAACTGACCCAGTTTTTGATGTATCTGCTGCGAAAGGAATTACTTCCACAAATATATTAAACTGGAATGCAGCTTATGGATGGGGAAATCATGCTTCGGCTGGATACTTAACTTCGCAGATATCTCATGCTGATGTAGTTGTAGATGGAGATTTTACTACAAATGGCATTTTGAAAAGAACATCTGCCGGGGTATATGGCATAGTAACTGACAATTCAGCCAACTGGAATACATCATATAGTTGGGGAAACCATTCTGGACTCTATAAACCTATTGGATACATTCCATCATGGACAGAAATTTCAGGGAAACCTTCTACCCTTTCTGGCTTTGGAATAACTGACGCTATGAGTACATCTCATGCTGCGAATATTATAACTTCATCTAATATTAGTAACTGGAATTCTGCGTATGGATGGGGAGATCATGCAACTGCAGGCTATGTCCCAAGTTCCAGAACTATTACAATCAATGGGAATACATTAAACCTGTCTGCCAATAATACTTGGAATGTCGGGACGGTCACTTCAGTTGGTATGACTTTACCAGGCATATTCACTGTCTCTGGATCGCCGGTGACATCCATCGGAACATTAACGGCTTCTCTGGCTTCACAGACCGCTAACCTGATTTTTGCATCGCCAAACGGTACTGCAGGTTCTCCGGTTTTTAGAACTCTGGCAAATACTGATATTCCCAACCTTGACTGGGGTAAGATTACAACAGGAAAACCCACAACTCTGGCAGGTTATGGAATCACAGATGCAATGAGCACTTCTCATGCAGCTTATAGTATTACTGTTGCCAATATCTCAAACTGGACCAGTGCTTTTAACTGGGGCGACCATGCAATTGCCGGGTATGCAAAATATCCTACGCAGACTGGGAATGGTGGTAAATACCTGACAACCAATGGGACAACCACTTCCTGGACTACACTTGCTGCTGTCGCCGTAACCGGCAGTTATAATGACCTTACAAATAAACCAGCGTTCGATGGTACCTTTGCAAGTCTCACAGACAAACCAACTACAGTCAGCGGTTATGGCATTACTGATGCCATGACGACTACCCATCCGGCAAACACTGTCACTTCAACCCTTATGACTAACTGGAATACTTCCTATGGCTGGGGGAATCATGCAACTGCAGGTTATCAACCATTAATAACAGCGGGAACAGTTGATCAGTACTGGAGGGGAGATAAGACCTGGCAGGCACTTGATAAAGCATCAGTAGGTCTGGCTAATGTCGAAAATGTGCAATTATCAACATGGGCCGGTTCTTCACATTTAACCACTTTGGGAACAATTACTTCAGGTACATGGAATGCAGGAGCTATTAATTCAAATGGCTCAATAACTGCAAATGCATTTGTTAAAACAGGAGGTACCTCATCTCAATTCCTTAAAGCAGACGGCAGTGTTGATGCTAATACTTATATTACGTCAATCACGGATGTTGCAGACGAATTTACTGCTAATACAGCACAGACAGGTTTTACCTTATCCCAGATTCCTTTAATGAACAGCAAGGTAAAAATGTATATTAATGGAGTCAGAATAAGTAATTCGGCTTATAGTATTTCTGGTAAGACATTAACTTATTTCGCAGCAAATAACGGTTCCTATATATTAGTTGCAGGTGACAGAATTCAGTTTGACTATTCCTATTAATTAGATTTTTAATATGATGAAAATACTTCAATTACTGTCACTTTCTGTAATTATCTGCGTAAATCTATCCGGACAGGGAGTAACCAAAAATGGTCAGAATTCAATTTCAGGATCAAATTTTGTGAATAAACACGGCAAAATTGTCAATGTCCCGGCACTTACGATATATGGTCAGGAGCTTTTCCTTGCGACTGTTTCAACAACTCAGGTTACCTCAATAACAAACAATTCTGCAATCAGCGGCGGTAATATCACTAGTGATGGAGGATCAACTATAAATTCCCGAGGTGTTTGCTGGAACACATCGGTAAATCCAACAATCGCAAACAACAAAACTACGGACGGTAGCGGTACGGGCACCTTTACGAGCTATCTAACTGGATTAGCATCCGGAACAAAATATTATGTCAGGGCTTATACAACAAATAGTGCAGGTACTGCTTATGGTGATGAGTTGAATTTTACGACTGAAAGCAATACAGGCACTTTTATTGACACACGGGATGGGAATAGTTACAATTGGGTGAGAATAGGAGATCAGATTTGGATGTCGGAAAACCTGGCCTGGTTGCCAGCAGTCAGTCCACGGACAGGTGGTTCTTTAATTGATGAATACTACTATGTTTATAATTATAATGGAACCGATGTAGAAACAGCCAAAGCTACAGCAAACTACCTGGCATTCGGCGTATTATACAATTGGACGGCAGCCATGGATAGTACGGCTAGCAGCAATGCCAATCCCAGCGGGATTCAGGGTGCCTGTCCCACAGGCTGGCATCTGCCCAGTAATGCAGAATGGACAATTTTAAAAGATTACCTGATCAACAACGGCTATGGATATGAGGGGAGCGGGGATGATATAGCGAAGTCATTAGCTTCTCCAAACTACTGGAATACATCTGCTACCTCAGGCACTCCGGGAAATGATCCTGCCAGCAACAACAGCAGCGGATTTACAGTTCTCCCTGCAGGTGACCGTACCAGCGGTCAAATATTCTCCGGTCTATACTCAGGAGGTGAATTTTGGTCTGCTACAGAGTCCTCTTCTTCCAACGCTTATTACATGGGGGTGTATAGCTCTAATCCGAGTTTCTTGCGTTTAGTATCAGGCAAGTTGTATGGATACAGCGTTAGATGTGTAAAGGATTGATATGCCCCAAAGGAACCTTAATTGCATATACTACATGGGATGAAGAATTTAAAGAATTTTTTATGCCTTTCCCGGGGGAGATTAATCCACATCTAAATGCAAATATG
>JAPLEC010000341.1 GCA_026391515.1 Bacteroidia bacterium
GGACAGTCTTTGGTGAAAAGGATATTGCTGTTCTTGGAAAATACAGCGGATATAATCCTCTGTTGATTAAAATTACTGAATTTTTTACTGCAGGAATCCCTCCTGTAAGCTCTGATGAAACTATAGAAATTTTTACTTTCATGGCAGCTGCCGAGGAGAGCAAATTTAAAGGAGGGAAACCAGTCGAAATGGCACCGGTCCTCGCAAAAGCTCAAAAAAATGCACAAAAAAATATCACCCATTACCTTAAATAATGATTAATGAACCATCAAACCGTCGAACCGTCGAACCTTTGAACCTTTGAACCATGTAATAATTATATAACTAAACCTTTAAACCAATCTGATAATGACTAAAAGAAGAGAATTCATTAAGAAAACTGCACTTGGAACTGCAGCTCTGACAATTGGAGGTGCAGGGTTAAGTGCAAAAACCTATCGTTCAATCCAGGGTGCAAATGACCGCATCACTTTTGCAGTCATCGGGATCCATGGACAGGGAGGTTCGCACGTAAACGGCCTTTGCAGATTGAAGGACAGTAAAAATGTCCGGATTAAAACGATCTGTGATGCTGATGAACAATTTATTCCTCAGAGGATTAAGACTGTCACCGACTTAACTGGCGAAACGCCAGGTTCTGAATGGGAAATGCGAAAAGTCTTTGACGACAAGGAGATTAACGCAGTATCTTTTGCTACTCCTAACTTCTGGCATGCACTGGGAACAGTATGGGCCTGCCAGGCAGGTAAGCATGTTTATGTCGAAAAGCCTGCTACTCACAATATTTTTGAGGGCCGTAAAATGGTTGAAGCATCAAGGAAATATAATGTAAGAGTGCAGACCGGATTGCAGAACAGATCTATCCCGGGAGTGATGGAAGCGATAAAATTCCTTCGCGATGGAGGAATAGGTGAAGTTTTCATGGCAAAAGGGAATTGCTATAAACAGCGTGATTCCTTCGGGATAGCAAAAGACAGCGAACCGCCTGCCTCGCTTCATTACGATAACTGGCTCGGGCCATGCCAGTGGAGACCTTATAATGAAAAACATGTCCACTATAACTGGCACTGGTTCTGGCTTACAGGCGGTGGCGACACTGCCAACCAGGGTCCTCATCAGTTCGATATTGCACGCTGGGGTCTGAACAAAAATGAGCATCCTGTAGCTGTCTATTCTATGGGAAATATTTTTGGAATAGATCCTAAGGAATGTGAACAGGAAACCCCAAACACCCAGACATCGGTGTTTAAATATGCTGACGGCAAGATCCTTGAATTTGAAACACGTGGACGATATACCAACGAAGAAGCCAGTCTGGGCATCAGTATCGGTAATATGTTCTACGGAACTGAAGGGTATCTTGAAATAAACGGAGGTCAGTGGAAAGCTTTCCGTAAGCGTGAAAATCAGCCGTTTGCAGGTTCTAATGTAGGTGAGAAGCCGACAGATTTCATGGCACCTCCCGGAGGCAACAGCCATCATGGTAATTTAATCGATGCAATTCGTTCGGGTAAGAACGAAGACCTGCATTGCGATATTCTTGAAGGATATATGTCAGCCTGTCTTCCTGCCCTGGCAAATATTTCTTACCGTCTTGGGCGTCAGCTTAAATTTGATGGTGCCACAGAAAAATTTGTCAAGGATAAGCAAGCTGATAAGCTGCTGACACGCGACTATCGTGAACCATACGTAGTTCCAAAAGTGGTATAAATCAAGAAATTGAATTTAATAGTTACACAGAGTTCCACAGAGTAGACACAGAGTTCCACAGAGAAAAACCTCTGTGGTTCTCTGTGATTCTCTGTGTAAGTTTTTAAATATATTAAAATGAGATATATTTCTTTTACCATTCTTTTCTTTCTGATCCAACTTAATTTATCAGTCTGTGGTCAAAGCCCAAAGGTCACATTCTCAAACCATGAAGCTGAAAGACGGATTGACGTTTTATTCGACGGAAAGCTTTTTACTTCATATTGCTGGCCTGAAAACGTCTATAAACCAATACTTTATCCGGTTTATACTTCATCCGGAACCGAGATAACACGCGGATTTCCTTTAAAACCAAAGGAAGGTGAAAGAAATGACCATATTCACCAGGTGGGAATCTGGTTGAATTACGGAAAAGTAAACGGACTCGATTTCTGGGGAAATGGATCCAGAGGTTTTAAAGAACCAGGAGGCGGTGAAATAAAGCACCTTCGGATAGAAAGTATGGGATTAGGAAACGGTGAAGGTACTTTGATTACCAATGAAAGCTGGATAAATCCCCGTGGCAAAGAGCTTCTGGCAGAAAGAACTGAATATCATTTTATTGCAAAAGGAGCGCTTCGTATAATCGACAGAATTACTACTTTGAAAGCTGCGGATACAACAGTAGTCTTCACTGATACCAAGGAGGGAATGTTCGGTATCAGGGTTGCACGTTCTATGGAACTGCCTGTAAATGAGATGGTTGCTCTGCTGGATGCTGCTGGCAAACCCTCTGCAACAAAGGTTCCTGCTGCGAATGGGGTAACCGGAAATTACCGCAGCAGTGAAGGAATCACAGGTGAAGCAGTCTGGGGAACTCGGGCAAAATGGATGGATCTTTACGGAACTATCGGAGATGAAAAGATTTCGCTGGTTGTATGTGACCATCCGAAGAACCAGAGTTATCCAACCTACTGGCATGCACGTGGTTATGGATTGTTTGCAGCCAATCCTTTCGGCTGGACCGATTTTACAAAAGGAAAGGAGAAGCTGAATTTTTCACTTAAACCTGGAGAATCTGTAACATTCAGGTACAGAATAATTATTAGTTCAGGTGTATATTTAACTGATAATGAGATAAACGATCTGGCAAAAAATTTTTCTGAGAAATATTAGAACTATGTAATAAATAATTCCCCCTGCGAAGGTGATAATGATGTAATTCCCCCTTTGAAGGGGGTTAGGGGGATGTAA
>JAPLEC010000219.1 GCA_026391515.1 Bacteroidia bacterium
GAACCTGAGATGAATCCTTCAGTAACAGAGTTAGGCAGTTATCTTTTAAGCAAATCATTAAATTTTGAACCAGGAGAAAACAGTGTATATTTTGTGGCAACCAATGGTAAGGACACAGTTACTTCGGGGAAACGATATTTCATAATTCCAGCATTGGGAAAAAACGCTGATTCAGTTAAAGTATTCCTGCCACCCCCGCCGGAAATTACCTGGACAGACCCGTTGGTAAAGAATACCAATCTCAAATCATCCTCTGCAGAAATTAAAGCAACGGTTAAATCGGCATCCGGATTAACATCTGTAGTAATATACCTTAACAAGGTTTCACAGGGTGAGACTGAAATAAAACCATCACCAGGTGAGGCTAACAGTTACATAATCGAAAAAACCTTAAGTTTTAAGCAGGTGGAGAATAATATCTATATTGAAGCAAAGAATGCAAGTGGTCCAACTGCTTCTGAAATAAGATATTTTATTTGTCCTCTTTCAAGCTTAACAGCTAATAAAACAGCTGTTAAGACAGCACCTAAGGTTGTAGAAACCACATCCATTGTCGCTGAATCTGCCTCTAAAATCAATGAGCCTAATCCCAGGATCCCTGAAAATGCAACTAAGAAAAATGAAAATGCCTCCAGGATCAGTGAGAATACTACTAAGGTAGCAGAAAGTCCGAATGCTGGAAATACAGCAGGTGCACCTTTAATTACATGGACCAGTCCATCAGGTTCTAATACGAATCTTGATACTTATAATGCTACAGTCAGAGCCAGCATTAAATCCAAATCTGGTCTGAATTCTGTGTTGCTCTACCTCAATGGCATTTCAAAAGGAGAAGCTGACATGAAGTCTTCGCCAAATGAAACTGGAAGTTTCCTGATAGAAAAAAATATTAACTTTGGTCCTGGCGAGAATAATATATATTTAGTGGCAACCAACAGTGAAGGAGCCACCAAGTCGGAATTACGATATTTCACAAATCCTTCAGCTGTTGCACCTGTTATAATATGGTCAAATCCGGCTACATCCCCCGCTTTAGTAAATGCTGAAAGTATTAATATTGAAGCATCTATTAAATCTCCTACTGATTTAAAATCGGTAAAACTAATTGTCAATGGAGAAACGCAGACCGAAGATAATGTCTTTCAGACGTCCAGCTCAGATAATTCCATTTATAACTATCAGACTATTATTATATTGAAAAAAGGCGAAAACAGTATTTATATTAATGCGACAAATATTGCAGGTAGTAAAATATCAGAGCAGCGAGTGATAAAATATGAACCTGCAATGGCAGAGAAACGCCTGGCTTTGGTTTTTGGCAATTCTGATTACAAGAAAGGCGCTTCATTGAAGAATCCGGTAAACGATGCTAATTTAATGGAGGGTACATTAAAAGAACTGGGATTTGATGTAATTAAACGACTAAATGCAGGAAAAGATGAAATGATTGCTGCAATCAGGGAATTCACTGATAAATTACCTAAATATAATGTTGCATTATTCTACTATGCAGGACATGGCAATCAGGTGGATGGAAAAAATTTCTTGATCCCAACTGATGCCTTGTTGGAAAAACCAACCGATTGCAAGTTTGAAGCCATAGCGGTTGATTTTGTAGTTGATGAATTCGAGCGATATCCCGATAATGCCAACATTGTAATCCTCGACGCATGCAGGAATAATCCGTACGCGAGCTGGGCAAGAGGGGGAGAGGCCGGTTTTAAACAGATTACTTTCACAAGTGGTACTGTTATCGCTTTTGCTACCTCCGAAGGAGCTACGGCAGCCGATGGTAAAGGAGCTAATGGTTTGTATACTGAGGAACTGGTTAAGCAAATGAATATTCCTCAGTCCTTACATAACGTTTTCCTCAATACCCGCAATCAGGTTAGAAAACTAAGTAATAATCAGCAAGTCCCAATGGAGTGGGATAAACTGAACTCGGATTTCTATTTAAAGAAGTAGTTTTTTGGAAGTAATTGTTATTATCCTATTTATAAAGAATTTAAGGTATTAGTTTAACAGGCTATCGTTGATTTATAAATAACCTTACTTAACTGAATTCTTTTTCCGACATTTGATTTCTGTTGCATTTCCTTCTTCAACTTTTATCTTTTATCTTTCTTCTTTTATCTTTGATAAGTGTTTCCTTTAGTGCTACTAAACTTGGAATTATGCTAATAAGAATGCCGTTACAGGTATTGAAGCAAGTAAAAAAGGTCTTATAATATTTCTTTTAAGATAAAGCAGTGTATCAATCAAGCCTTTAGATAGCTTTTAAAGGAGGACATAATATTATAATGTTATATGCAATTTATTTTAAGATAATCAACTTGCTAAAATAAATTTGACTTTTGGTTTATATTGTAATAAATTAGCTTTTTAGTAACCATGTCATATGCGGTTTTAAACTAATTAACAACCTCTTTTAGTGCTTAATAACTCCGTAATGGTCAAATATGCTTACCTTTAGTAGACATATAAACAAGTTTGCGGTAATTTTCGTCAACTATTGAGTATACAACTAAACCTTAAATAATTAGAACTATGAAGTGTTATAAATGCTATGGAGAAACTAAGAAAGAGAAACTTAAAGGTATTGAAATAGATCGCTGTACAAGCTGTCAAAGCATTTGGCTTGACTACAATGAATTGGACCAATTGGAAGATACAATTTGGCCGCATGATGAGTTGAAAGGCTCGCTATTCTTTGGAACTAAGGTATCTTCTATTTCATGTCCAAAATGCGGAACACAAATGAAAAAAATCAATTATCGATTCTTCGATTTGGAATTAGAAATGTGCCCAAACTCTTGCGGATTTTATTTAGACAAGGGTGAAGAAAAAAGAATTCTTGAGCTTATCAAAAAAGACAAAAAAGCATATAAGAGGAAAATTAAAGCAGAAGATGAGTGGGCGAAAGTTTTAGGCAAGATAAAAAAGAGTCTTAAGTTACTGAAAGAAAAGGATCTTAGTTCAGATAAAAAAGAGTCTTAAGTCACATTATAACTAAGCCTTTATCAATAAGCTTAACGCGGTTATTTTATTAAAATAAACTACCGCTAACATGGACAATAAAGTAAATTAGTTTATCATGATTTTTGAGTCTGCTCTCGACAATTTTGATTAACAAAAATCTTGCTTAACTGAACTGTATTTCCGAAATTTGATTTCAGCGGCATTTCCTTCTAATACTACTTTAACAGTAGTGCAGTAAAAAGGTCTTATAATATTTATTTTAAGATAACGCAAACTTTCTAAAGAAGCCTGGCTGTGCAGGTGGTCACAATATAATAATGTTATATATAATTTAATTTTATAACAATAATGCTAAAAATCCTCTTGTCACGAAGCTGACAGAAGTTATCTTTTATGAATGATAAAAAGATTTGTTTATTGGCAGTATCCCATTATTGCTTCAAAAGCCTTTACATAACCTAATTTTCCAGCTTCCCTTAGATCAAGGCAGCCGCTTTCTTTCTGTCCCATATCAATTTTAACTAATCCTCTCCAATAAAACGCCTCACTTTTTTGATATTTTCCACTAATCCGAGACTTAATTACTGCATTATAATCATCAATTGCTCCCTTGTAGTCCTGTAGTTGGTATTTTGCCTGTCCTCTGATATTATAGTATTGGGCGTCATCCTGATTCCCTTCTAGGGCTTTATTAAAGTCAGCAATTGCTCCTATGCAGTCTCGCAAATTCAACTTTGCCCATCCTCTTCTGCCGTAAGTGTTGTAATCATTTGGGTTAATCTCTAAGGCTTTGTTGTAGTCAGCAATTGCACCTTTGTGGTCTTGCAAATAAAACTTTGCCACTCCTCTATTTTCATACGCTTGAATGAAACCGCTGTCACACTTTATAGCTTCAGAAAAATCAGCAATTGCTCCTGTGTAGTTTTTCTTTAAGACCTTATCACATCCATTATTGTAGTATTCCATTGCTTTTCTGTCGACTGTTTGGCTATATCCTGCAAGTGACATCAACGATACTGAAATTAGATAAAATATTCTTTGCATGATCTTTTACTTATGGTCGCAACGTTATTTAGCAGGTATTAATTTTACTGCAAGTTATTAAAATCATAGCATAAAGAAAAGCCATGTCAATCCACTATGAGGCTTATGACAACTGAAATAAGGCTTGCAACGAGACATATTTTTTCCACAATAGAAGACGCCGCTTTTTTATTAAATAGAGCTGTCAAGCGATTACCGACTATCTTGATTTAATTAACAACCTCTTTTAGTGTGTAATAACTCCATAATTAATCAAATATGTTTACCTTTAGTAGACATATAAACGAGTTGTGCGTCATTGTTAACAAACAGGCAATCAAACTTAAATATGAGATAATATGGGAAAAATGAAAGCAATTATATGCACTAAATACGGACCACCGGAAGTTCTTCAACTCAAAGAAGTAGAGAAACCTACGCCAAAGGATAATGAAGTGCTTATAAAGATATATGCAACAGCGGTAACAGCAAGTGATATTTTCATCCGAAGCTCTCAGTTACCTATCCAATTTCTAATACCAATGCGTCTAATGTTAGGTTTGACAAAACCAAGAAAGTCCATAATAGGATTGGTGTTGGCAGGAGAGAT
>JAPLEC010000066.1 GCA_026391515.1 Bacteroidia bacterium
ACTATGTATTGCTCTTTGCATTCTTAGTTAGGTTTAAATACTCCGTAGACTTGCCTCGGAGTGGTTTATATAACATATTTTAATTGAAATTCAACCATACCGGAACTCACCTCTTCTTTTGCTTCTACGATTTCACCGTCACCCATTATTGTCTTTACCGGACGCTTGGTGTCAATAACCTCACAACACAAAGGTATTTTAAATTCATTCTGTAGTTTTACTTTTTCCCACGAATCGAATGTAACAGGAATGTTATTCATGTATCCTTCTTCTAAAACCCGCCCCCATGTAAAATAATTCCTATGAAGATTAGCCCATGACAAATGCCCGTTTAAAATATACTCGCCTGTCATTGCCCCTTTTTCTTTTCTGACCCATTTCCTGATTACAGTACCATAATCTATTTCCCGTATAACCAACAAAACAAATCCATCTTTAGATATTTGTTCCGGTGAACTCCTTATGTGTAATAAATCGGTAGTAACCTTATCTGCGTTCCAATTTTTAATATTTTCCTTTGGGTCTTTAATAACGCATGAAGAATCATACCATATATCAGCACCCTTAAAGTCAATATTTGCCGCTTCCATCCATTTGAAACGTTCATATTTAGGTATTTTGCCTTTATCAAATTTATAGGCATACTTCCCGACCATATATTGAGCATATTCACTATCCGTCAAATCATAGGGAATAGGTGTAATTAAAATATTATAAGTAAGATGATTAGCAAAATATTTTTCATGTTCTAATCTGAAACGTCCCACATCATCAATATACCATTCTACGTTGAAAATAATTTTCAGCATCTCCAGTAAATCCGTAAAGGTCATCATAGCTTTGGTCGCCGGATCATATAAATTATTTTCGACATGCCACGAAATAAATTCCGGTGCAATGATTATATTTGACTTGGCTGCTATCAACATATTAACCAATGGATTTGCCGTGCCATAAATAGCAGGATTTAAAAGGGGATTGGTATTAGATTGAAAAAATTGGCTGTAATAGGTATAATGACCTCCCAAAAAATATTCCACTACATCATCCAAATAACGGGAATTATTATATTCCGTTATATCATACGTTCTTAAAGCAGAATAAACACTGAAAGGAAAATCCCCAACTGTAATATCATCTATGCAACCATTGTAAAGTTCATAATAATCTTCATGTCCTATCGGAGCTGGTGGATAACCATTTACGCAGGTATCTATGACAAATGTGTTATTTTCGAGTAAAGCTGTATAACCAGGTATTTCATTGCCCCACACAGGAAGATTGATAGGATGAACCATCCAGCAATATAAATCCTGTCCTTCATAATTTGATTGATAATATACCCACATTCGAGCCGTATAACCATCAGCATCGAGCATTTCTTCACAGTCTGTATATCCTTCTCTGAATGGGACTTTCAATAAAAGACGTGCAAAGACTTTCCGTTTGTCAGCTTGACCAGGTGTCCATTCCCACCATAAACCTGTTGCCTCCCAATTTACAGAACCACTTCCAGACTTTCTTACATGATTGAGAATATAATAATTAGGTGTCAAATAGAAATCATCACTATAATACTGCACTATCCATTCAATCGCAAACCTTTGATCTATTTCGGCATATATAGTATCAACAGATTGTCCTGCTGATAAAATATTCAATTCTTCATTGAAGGATTCGAGTATTCTGGAGTAATTATCAAAAGTAGTTGCCTTGACTTTAACTTGTTCCTGAAATTCATCCCATTCACAGTCGGTATAATTAATAAATCCCCGCCATCTGACAGCAGATATGCAGGTGTCATAACATTGTAAAAACCATGACCAGCACTTGTAGTTGGTTGATTTTATCGCTGCTATTGAAGCATAACTATTTATACTGTCATGGTTAAATTTTAATTCAGTTTCCAGCGAATAGCGAAAAAACTTATACTCACCTTCTTTTTTCCATAAAAAGGTTATTTCTTTTGTGTTCAAAGGATTCACATCGGCATAAAATACATAGTCACCC
>JAPLEC010000402.1 GCA_026391515.1 Bacteroidia bacterium
AGAAGGTTTAACATTTTGACAATAAGCATTATGCTCGTTTCTGCCGGCACAATAATCTTTGCCCCGCAGGTAATTGCGCAATCATCTGTTCCCAGACCCGAAGAACACTTTGGATTTGTTCCCGGTACTGACCGTATGCTGTTTGATTATGAAGAAATGATAAATTACTTCATTAAGCTTGATCAGGTCTCTCCAATGATCAGGCTTGTTGAGATCGGTCTTAGTCCGATGGGTAAAAAGATGTACATCATTTTCGTATCATCTGAAAATAACATTAAGAATCTTGATAAATTCCGTGAAATAAACAGGGAACTTGCATTGAATCCGGCACTATCTGAAGCGAAACGAGCAGAGTATATAAGAGAAGGCAGAGTCTTCTTCCTGGCTACCCTGTCAATGCATTCCACTGAAGTGGCACCGTCTCAGGCAGCTCCGCTTATTGCCTATAAGCTGATTACTTCAGCGGATCCACAGGTTACTAAATATCTGGATGATGTTGTATATATGATAATACCCAGTCAGAATCCCGATGGTATGGATCTGGTGGTTGAAAACTATAAAAAATATAAGGGTACCAAATATGAAGGTGCTTCATTGCCAGGAGTGTACCATAAATATGTCGGACATGACAACAACCGTGATTTTGTCAGCCTCACACAGACGGATACAAGGGCTGTCTCCCGTGTATTCAGCCTCGATTGGTTTCCACAGGTATTGATTGAGAAACATCAGATGGGATCTGCAGGCATTCGTTATTATGTTCCTCCTTCCCACGATCCCATTGCAGAAAATGTCGATGCAGGATTATGGAACTGGACAGGAACATTCAGGACAAATATGTTACGTGATCTTACAAATGAAGGGCTTGCAGGAGTGGGACAGAAGACAATTTATGATGATTACTGGCCAGGCTCAACAGAAACCTGTTTATGGAAAAATGTAATTGGCATGCTTACTGAAGCTGCCGGTGTGAAAGATGCAACCCCGGTTTATATAGAGCCCGGTGAACTGCAGGCAAGTGGCAAAGGCCTCTCGGAATACGAAAAAAGCATCAACTTCCCTTTGCCCTGGGAAGGAGGATGGTGGCATCTGAGTGATATTGTCAAACTTGAGATTTCATCTACATTCTCAATTATTAAAACAGCTTCTTTACTAAAAAATGATATTCTCAAATTCAGAAATGATATTTGCAGGAAAGAAGTGGAGAAAGGAAGATCTCAACCTCCCTATTATTATGTCGTTCCGCGGGAGCAGGCCGATCAAAGTGAATTTATCGGCCTGATCGAACTTATGAAGGAACATGGTATCAATACTTTCCAGCTTAAGAAAGATTATACTCTCAATGGCATTAATCTTAAAGAAGGTGATATAGTTTATCCGCTGGCACAGCCATTCCGGGCATTTGTCAAGGAGGTGATGGAAATACAGGAATACCCGGTCAGACATTATACACCCGATGGCATAATAATCCGCCCGTATGACATTACCAGCTGGTCATTGCCTCTTCACCGCGGGCTGGTATCTCACGAAATAAAATCGCGTGATGTTGCTTTCGAAGCTTTGCTGAAGCCTCTTTCAGAAAACTATTCCACGTTACGTGATACTTATAAACTCCCCGCAGTTTTCCCTGTCACCAGTAACGGCAGCTTTAAGGCTGCTTTTATCGCCATGCAGAATGGACTGAAGGTTGGTCGTCTCAGTCAGGAGGTTCAAATTGCCGGAAAGCTGTACGGAAAGGGGAGCTTTGTTATCCAGGGTAAAGATGAAGGCTTATTAAAAAGCATCGTAAAAGAATCACTCACCGAACCCGGATTTGCTGACCAGCCTGGTAAACTAGTCATTACAGATGTCACTTTGCCACGCATTGCGCTTGTTGAGACCTATTTCAGTGATGTAGATGCCGGATGGACCCGGTATCTTTTCGATACCTATAAACTGCCTTATATTGTTGTGCATCCTGATGAATTTGAAAAAACAGACTTCACAAAAGATTTTGATATTGTAATCATTCCCAGCTCGAATAAGTCCCTGCTCCTTAATGGGAAACCCGGAACTGAAGGTAGTTACATCATGAGCAATTATCATCCTGATTACCAGAAAGGTATGGGCAAAAAAGGATTGGAGAAACTGTTGCTCTTTATCAATCAGGGAGGAAAGGTCATATCGTGGGGTCAGTCCACCGACCTTTTTACAGGTATGCTCGAGATAACAACAGGAGAAACGAAAGAAGAATTCACATTTCCTTTTACCAATATGGCTGACCAGGCGCAAAAAGAAGGACTTTTCATTCCGGGCTCATGGGTACATATGAAACTGAAGGAGGATAATCCACTAACCTATGGCATGCCATCTGAAGCAGGTATTTTTTATCGCGGTCAACCGCTGTTCATTACCAGCATCCCGCGATTCGATATGGACCGCAGGGTGATCGGGGTATTCCCGGGGAAAGAAATTCTTATCAGCGGATATGTTGAGAAAGAAGAAAAAATGGCTGACAAGGCAGCTTTGATATGGATAAAGAAGGGTAAAGGACAGGTTGTTCTTTACGCCTTTAATCCCCAGTTCAGGGCATCAACTCAGGCAACATATAAGCTTCTGTTCAATGCTCTTTTTCTTCAACCGGTTTAATGATGAAACAAAAAAGGCTGTCGCCGGTATGAAATTAGGGCGAGAGGGGGAGAGCCATTAAGCCTTTCTCACTTTATATCCATTTATACCATAATACAATATAAATGCAAAGCATACCAGCGGTACAATAAAACCAGGTGCCATCATCTTTGTAACATCAGCAATGCGCCCCATTATTACAGGAATAATTGCACCACCTACTATCGACATTACAAGAAATGAAGATGCTTTCTTTGTCAATGGACCCAATTCTTTTATCCCTAACGCGAAAATTGTGGGAAACATTACTGATTCGAAGAAATAAGTAGCAAACAGAGCAATTACAGATATCCATCCAAGTCCTGCAACGACAAGACTCATGGTTATAACATTCATAAAAGCGTAAAATGCCAGAAGCCTGTTTGGTCTGACAACACGCATGAATAATGTACTGCCAGTAAACCTTCCTAACCAGAACAATCCAAATCCTCCGAATGCCAGTATTTTCGACGCCTGAAGGTTGGTTATTTTAGGCATCTCCTCAGTTACATAATTGATGAAAAAGCTGTTTATCCCTGTCTGTGCTGCGACATAAAGGAACTGTGCGACCACGGCAAGAATAAAATGAGGATGTTTTAACAGGTCCCTGATCTTAGCCTTACCTGCTTCACTCTTACTATCCTGAGATTCCTCCTTGACCGGTGGAAACTTGACACGCCAGAAAAAGATTGCTACAATCAGTACCAGTGTTCCTATTAAAAGATAGGGAAGTGCAATGGAAGCAAACTTGTTCCCGTTAACTCTACTGCTTACTGAAAAAATAAGCGCCCCTCCTACCAGCGGTCCGGCAATCCAGCCTAATCCGTTAAATGATTGTGAAAAGTTAATCCGCCTTTCTCCTGATTCCGGTGGACCAAGAACAGTTGTGTATGGATTTGCGGCTGTTTCAAGACAGGTAAGACCACATGCAATTATAAACAGACAGATCAGAAAACTCCCAAAAGTCTGGATCAAAGTTGCCGGGAACATCAGAAATGCACCTGCTGCAAAAAGAAGAAGTCCGAAAATTATTCCCCGTTTGTATCCGACTTTTTGCATTAATAAACCTGCCGGAAGCGCCATAAGGAAATACCCGCCATAGAAAACAAACTGAAGAAAAGCTGATTTCATTTTTGACATACTCAGCAATTCCTGGAAATGTTTGTTCAGAACATCAATGCATCCGTGGGCAAAGCCCCATAAAAAAAAGAGACTGGTTACGAGAATAAATGGTATCAGAAATCCCTGATAAACAAATCTTTGCTTGTTATTATCAATAGAAAGGCCGTTATTCATAAACAATTTGTTTTAATCATTAACAAGATTGTTATGATTTCCGACTTTTCCAAAAGAATGTTTTGATTTTTATTTCAGGTCTTAAAAGAGTTGAAAAAAAGGCACGGATTATAAATCCGCGCCATCGCTTTTAAGAATTTACGATTATAACCGATTTATATTAAGGCCCCCGCTGATCTCAAATACCATTCCGGTCGAGAAATCCCAGTCGCCACGGGCTATTGATGCTACTGCTTTACCGATATCTTCAGGTATCCCCCATCTGTTTTGCGGAACCCGCCCTTCATGAATCATCTTTTCATATTTATCTTTGACTTTCACCGTCATATCGGTCTGGATTATTCCCGGACGAACTTCAAAAACTCTGATTTCCTCCTTTGCAAGGCGGTCTGCAAATATTGTAGAAGCCATACTGAGCCCGGCTTTTGAAACACAATATTCTGATCTGTTGGTTGAGGTAAGCGTAGATGAGACTGATGTAACAAAAATAATAACAGGCTTATAATCAACAATCTTTTGTTTCAGCCAGATCATTTCCTTTGCAATTTTCTGAGCGAAAAAAATCGGTCCTTTAAGATTAATATTCAGAACCCTGTTATAGCTTTCCTCAGTCATTTCGAGAAGATCGTTTCTCTGAAGCGGTGCAACACCGGCATTATTTACTAGGATATCTATCCTGCCATACCGTTCAAGAATATTTGAAACTACTTCGGTCTGGCATCCTGTACATGATATATCGAGACCGACCGGGAAAAATTCAACACCTTTTTTTTCAACTTCTTTATTAAGAATCCCCATTCCCTCACTATCTATCGAACGGGCTATTGCAGCAATATCAAAACCCTCCGATGCCAGGGAAATTGCTACGGCTCTGCCTATTCCCCTGCTCGCGCCTGTAATAACTGCTACAGGTTTATGATTCATCCTAAAAAAGTATTATCAGGTTCAGATTTATCAGAAATATGGCGGTAAAGGTAATAATTTGCCTGATTTGTTCAACACCCGATGTAATTATCTTCCATATAATCTTTCCAGACTTTTTCAAACCAGAGATCTTGTTTTGGTAACTCTCTGACATTTACAAGCTTCCTGAAGATCTTGCCATTTCGTATACCTATTTCCAGAATATCATTCTCAATATCCCTGTCGTACCGACAAAGATCCGGTTTAAATGCCTGTCTGCTATTTTCACCTTTTATTACCAGGTAAGAACCTCGGCTTCTCCCACCTTTCTCAAGATATGTTTTTATTGCATCCAGATAGATATAATGAGTCAGACAATTATCAGTCAACAGATATGATTCAGCAAGCTCTTTTACTGAACCGGCACCAATATTATCGTTTATATGCTTCAGCATAACTCCAGCTGCAGACGAAGCAGCGGTCACCTTTTTTAAATCTCTGATTATTCCACCAGCTTCCGACATACGCTTTTTGATCTCAAAAGAATATTTCCTGTTTCTCCCGGAGGTGCCTGATGTCAACCACTTTTTCGCCAGTGCCAGCTCTGATGCAATCTGTTCCTTTGCTTCCTGCATGAATACCTTTGTATCAGTTGGTTGTTGATTGTACAATTTTGAAATATATTTTGCTGCTCTGTAACTCCCGACCTGTCCCGAGTTAAGAGCTGATCCTCCCGGCCTGCAAACACCATGCGAACCATTTACCTCACCCACCGGGAAAAGGTGTCTCAGATCTGATTCCCACCAGATATTTGCTTTAAGACCGCCGTTGTTATGCTGGGCACAAACAGCAATCTGAAGAGGCTCAGATGATAAATCGATACCATGTTCCTTATAAAGTGAAAATGCGGGAGCATTAAGTGCAAGCAACCTTTCGAGGGGACTATTTTTTAAAGCTCCGGAATTAGAAAGATATTTAGATACTTCGGAGTCAAGCTTTTTAAGTGTAAAAGTTACACTATTTCCAAATGAAGGATTTTTAGTATAATCGAGGTATACATTTCTTCCCTTATCTGTAATCTCTCTGAATACCAGGAGATCAATGAGAGAAGAGCCATATCCGGTAATTTTCTTCGGATCGAAAGGCCATTGATAACCTTTCAGGAAGATCGCTTTTGTAAGTGTCTTGATATCAGGAAAATATTCGTTTAGAAATTCTCTTGCATCATTACCTTTTTTATCGGTAGAAAAATATCTGGGGATTGCCTGCTGATAGCTTCCTGAAAGGTTCCATCTGAATTTTACAGATGCGATACCAAACTGCGATTCAGTAAGATTTTGTCCTGTTGCTCCGGCTTTAAATGCAATGCCTATAGATCCGTTTTGCGATAATGGATAAACACTGGTTTCATATATCCCTGCAGGACCGCCTGTTCCCAGTATTATATTTTCAGCATTGAACAGAACAAAAGCATTTTTCGGATCTTTTATCCTGGTATTTATTGCCAGGGCCCCGGTCACTCTTGACCTGTTTCGGTCAGTAATCAGGGAAATTATCTGGTGATGGTTCAGTATTCTGATCTTTTGTTTTTTTACTTCACGGGCAAGGGCTTCGAACATTTTTTTTGAAGTGTACGGACCGGCTGAAGTGGCTCTTGAACGAGGATCATGATCTGTTTTATATCCTGCAAATGCACCATATTTATCATAAGGAAAAGGAACTCCCAGCCTGACAAGATTCATGAATGCCAATACTGATCCCTGTGCTTCACAGAGCGCAATATCTCCATGCATGCATTTGCCATTGAAAAGGTCTTGTGCCATTTCTAATACTGAATCCGGTTTTTCTCCGGAAAGCGAAAGCTTATAATATGTCTGTTTATCTGATCCGGCATTGTTTGAGGTTCCTCCCCCCCATTGCGAAGTTGCAATGATAAGGTCTTTTTGTCCAAAGGAGTGAAGAGAAACTGCAGCATTTAGTGCAGCAGCTCCGCTGCCGACCACCAGTGTGTTAACCCCGTAACAGCTGATATCAAAGCCTTCAATTTTTATTATTTCATTTTCCATCGGCGATCAGTTTTTTCAGTTCAGTCCCATATATTTCCCTGTCGTGTATCACACATCCGCCCGGCCGTAAATTACTAATCAGCCGTGTGCAGCCTGAGCAGGTAATGCAAAACTTTGAAGGATCGGCTTTTCCGCTTTTTACTATGTCTGACGGCATCGAAGGATATGCAAATGAGTTTCTTCCAAAACCAATAAATGATGCATCTCCATTCCTGATAACAGCAGCTCCGACATTAGGGGCAAATTGCCGCAGATAAGAATAAGCTGACCCTACAAAAAATATTTCCGGGAATCTTTTCTGGAAAACGGAGGTTCCGTTTATCATTCTCATAACCCCTTCAAGGGGGTGTTCTTCCGGAATCTGTTGTCCGGGTATCGGAGTATCAAAAGGTCGTGTTATGTGAGGATTGAAATACGGACTGCCCATGCTTATGTTTATGAGTTTTATTCCTTTTTTGAGAAGCTCTTCGACGAGCATTAATGGTTCAGAGAAATCTGGCTGGTTATTTTCATCCACACCAAATCCTCCACTACAACAATCTGATATGGTTAACCTTGTTGTTATAAGCATATTGGGTACTTCTGCTTTTATCCGGTCGATGGTTTCAAGCATAAAATGAAATCTTTTCAGTGGCTCTGAACCTCCGTAAATGCTGTTCTCTCTTAGTTTTGCAGATAGCAAATCAACCATCAGGTAACCGTGACAGGCCTTAAGGTCGATTGCATCAAACCCTGAGCCGGCTGCAAGCTTTGCTGCCGTAACATACTGATCCTGAATTTTTCCCAGATTATCATCTGTGAGTACAATTGGTTGTTCTTTATCGAGCACAGGATTCACTGCAGCAACGAGCGGTTTTGCTTTTCCTTCGGGTTTGCTGTACCTGCCGGAATGAGTAAGCTGAATTATAAGCAGCGGTCTTCTTCCTAAATTGTCAGCTGCTTGTTTTGATTCATTGACCAGAATAGAGAAAGTCTTCAGATTTCTTTTATTAATCAAAAGCTGATTAGGATTTGATCTGCCTTCAGGAGTAACGGCAACTGCTTCGAACCAGATGATTCCGCTTCCACCTTGAGCGTACCTGAGATAACGTCTTTTTGTAAGAGGAGATGGTGAACCATCAGCCGATGAATCGTATCCTTCCATTGGCTGTACAACCAGTCTGTTCAGAATTTGGAATCCATCAACCACCACCGGATTCAATAATGGTGAAATATCATAACTAAAAGGGAGCTTGTACCCAAGCTCCCGTGCCTTCAGTATAAGTTCATCTTTTGATTTAAACCTGAACCGTTCGTGCATCTATTTTGTTCTTTCGGTACCGGTAAAAATTATTACCAATAAAGATAACAAAATCGCACTGATACTTATCGCGTTCAGCTATTTGAATTTACTAACTACTTGCCCGATCTGCAATTATGGCCATGTTCATGACATAGGTATCACTTCCCTCAATACTTGTCTGGTCTATCATTAAAATCATCCTGGTATCTGTGACAGTGTAGGTCATTGCCATTACTGTATTATCTTCATCATCAAGGGTTACAGTAATAGTATTCCCGCTTAATACCCAGGTGAAGTTCTGATCTTTAACATCGCCTGTCCAGTGTTCTCCGGTTCCACCGTCGAAAATCTTAATTACCATGTCTCCCGGATCATACAAATCAATGCTCTCGCTATACTTCTCATTATTTAAATAAACAACCGTTGACTGGGAACGAACATTCCATATCCCTACAAAAAGACTCACTTCTTCATCTTTCTTACAACTGGAAGATACCAGAGCAAGGAAAAAGATAATCAAACCTGTAAAAGAGATAAATTTTTTCATAATACTGGTTATTTGTTTATACAAAGTTAAGATAACTTTTGTTATAAATTAAAAGCGTGATTATAAGTCTTTTATTGTATCCTTAACAACAATAAAATATTAAAGTAAAAAAGGAGCTTATTCGGGCTCCTTTGTATATACGATAAAGATGACGCAATTGCAGAGTTTTTTGCCTGATTCAATATCGCTATTTTAGTTCTTAGTCAGTCGCCTTATCTGCAATTATGGTTTGCGTATAAACGTAAGTATCAGTTTCATAAGTGGTTGTAATCGATCCTATCAAAAGCAACCTTGTATCTGTTACAGTGAAGGACATTGGCATTACCATCGGTACTTCACCAGCAACTGTTATTGTAAGAATATCTCCGTCTAACACCCAGGTAAAGGTATCATTTAAGTCTCCATACTCCCATTCTTCACCTGTTCCATCATCAAGAATCTCAAGGGTCATCCCACCCGGAGCAATCAGGTCGATTGATTCCGATTCTTCCTCTTTTACACCATTCAAATAAGTGACTTGGGCAAAGTAACTTACATCCCAGGTGCCGATCAGAAGTTCTTCAGTAGTTTTTGTCACTACTACTTCATCTTTCTTACAACCGGAAGATATCAGAATAAGCAAAAAGATAATTAAACCCGTAAAAGAGATAAATTTTTTCATAATACTGATTATTAGTTTATACAAAGTTACGATAACTATATTAACTAAGAACGTGATTTTAAGATAATTATTTCACTTTTGAGATCAGATCGTGAAGGATAAAAAAAGGAAGCTCCGTAAAGCTTCCTAGTAATAATGCAGATTTGAACCTATTCTTTTCTGAAGCGAATTCAATCACATGTGCTTCCATCACCTTTATTGCATGTAAAGGTAAGTTCATCCCTGTATATGTCGTATTCTTCCACCATTGTAAAAACCAAGGTATTACCGGAGAGAGTGTAATCGATCGCATCTCCATCAATTATAAGATCATTCCCATCCATTTCCCAGTCGGCAGGCTCATCGGCTTCACACTCCGTGTACATATACGCAGTTCCGTCATTCTTAAGTTCAAATGCAAATGTTCCGGAAGGTAAAGTCATGGTTTCATCAGAGGTTTGCACACCGTTTGTATATTCTACCATTCTGACTTTGGTTGCATCCCACCAACCAGTGAGCTGTTCTTGAATTGACTTATCTTTATCTTTTTTGCAGCTGAGAGGCATTATTGCAATTAAAAAGATAACCAAACCTGTAATAGATAATAGTTTTTTCATAGTTGCGGATATTTAGTTTAAACAAATTTAAGAATTATTTGCTTTAAAGTCAAGATTTTAAATAAAATAGAACAACTTATTATTGGATAAACCAGAATTAGGACTTTAAAAAAGGTCAGATAGTTGCATCTTTATCAAAGTTATTGTATGAATATTTTCCTTTCGTTTTACCGGTTCCGCTCAATAACCAAAATAGTCTTTTTATTTTGCTTTTCCAGAGAGCAGTCTTAAATGCTATTCCCGAAGTATTTACAGCAAATTCACCTTCAAAATTCTGACCTCTTTTTAGAAAGAACCAGGTAAATGAAGCAGATGTGATACCCCATTTATTTAAGAATTGTTTGCTCCCCTTGTTCATGGTAATTCTTCGGGTCGATTTACTTCCAAAATGATACACACGGCTTTTATTTACACCTTTGAAGTGCCGGATACCTGCTTCATAGAGCTTCATGCTGAAATCCGGATCGGAGTAAAGTCCGGGGAAATATTCAACACTATATCCTCCGACAAGATCCCAAACATCTCTGTGAACTATGTTTGGAGGCCATGTTGCCCCGCTCCAGTCTTTACCCTCAATTAATTTATACTTCTTAAGCAGGTCATCTTCCCTGAATGTTTCAATTGTGGTTCCAAAGTCAAATGGGGAAAGAATTCCGGGATGAGGTGATATTTCCGGTTCAATTGCAGTTGAAGAAAGATAAAAGAATTTATCAGGTAAGCTGTTGATTTCATTCCAGAGCTCCAGGTCCCAGTCAGGTAATAAATACATGTCATCGTTCAGAAAAACGATATAATCAGTTTTAACAAGCGCCCTGCAACCATTTACTGCCCAGCAAACTCCCACATTATCAATACTATGCGTATAATCGAAGCCATTTTCCCTGACCCACTCTAAAGTGCCATCGGTTCCTTCATTGACATGAATTATGATCTGATGTTTAAAAGCTGAGTTCTTTTTAATGCTGTCGATACAGATTTTCAGGAATGACAAGTTATTCCATGTTGGTATTACGATGGAGAATTTGTTGTCGTTTTTAATATCATTCGGATACCAGGTAAGCATCTTTCTTTTTACAAAGGTTAAGTTTTTATTTAGTAATCTTTCCCAGTCCGTTAAGGCATTTAGCTGACTGAAGCTTTTTTTTCTGTTCAAACAGAGAATTATTAATTAAAAATGCTTCATTATTATAATTTTCCTTATGATGCATGTGGTAAACAATGGCTTTGTGTTTTAGTGATTTGAAATTAATTCCATTAAAACGAAGCCGCCATTCAATATCGTTGTCCTCACCAACACTTGCATGTACATAATCTTCGTCAAATCCATTTATCTCAAAAAGGTCATGCCTGCTGATTCCCCAGTTACATCCCCAGATACCCCTGTATTCCTTTTTATTCTTCTTCAGCCATGGTAAATAAATTCCATCTTCAATCCTGTCAGAGTCGGAAAATATCAGTGAGACTAATTGCAATGATTTTATAGTATGCTGCTGAAGCAGCTTTGCCGTAAAGGTTTCGCCCAGCATTACCCGACGACCAAAAAATGCTGTTCCTTTAATAATACGTTCGCAGTAATGTTTTACAAAATGCCTGTGCGGAATGCAATCACCATCAAGAAATAAAATATTTTCGGATGAAGAAATCTTTAAGGCTTCATTAAGTATTCTGGTTTTACGAAATCCCTTATCCTCCTGCGATACATGTTTTATCTGAAACGGCAAAGCAACCTGTTTTTCTTTAATGAAGCTTACTGTAAGTTCCGAATTATTATCCTCCGCAACTATAACCTCAAAGTCCTGCCGGCTTTGATTTTTCAATCCTTCAAAAATTTTTTCGAGAAAATCGAGACGTTTATAAAACGCAATTATAACAGAGGCAGAAGGATGAAGGATCATTTTGTCGATTTATTCGTAAAATTACCTAAAATCGAATGATAGAGTTTCATATAAGCACCGGTAATAACATCGTCACTGAAATTCTTTGCATGATCAGTGCCAATGGTTATCATTTTATCTCTTAACTCCTTATTGCCCGTCACTTTACTGATAGCTTCCCCAATTTCTTCAGGTTTGGATGGATCAACATACAGACTCCCCGGTCCGGCTGCTTCAGCAAAACAACCGCCTCTGCTGGTTATGACAGGAGTCCGTGAAACCAGCGCTTCCAGCAATGGTATTCCAAATCCTTCGAAGAACGAAGTATATATGAAACATTCTGCATTCCTGTAAATTGCCGGCAGATCAGAATTTAAAATATTTTCAGTAAATATTATGTTATTGAGCCTGTTGGAGGTAATATAATTGAGAACAGTATTATAATACGGATTTACTTTTCGTCCAATAATAATAAGCGGAATATTAATATTTGCTGAATGAACAGCTTTAACAATGCCAAGTAAATTTTTTCTTTCTTCAACTGTTCCCACATATAGAAGATATCTTTCCGGCAGGTTATATTTCTTCCTGATTGTCAGATCATATTCTTCACTGAAGTTATTCCGGAAATAAGGATTGCAGCCCTGATAAATCACCGAAATTTTTTCAGGTGATACTTTCAGGAAATCTATTATATCCTCTTTGGTCTGATTACTTATAGCTATTATCCAATCTGAAATTCTGCATGCATGAATCAGTTTCCGGGTATAAATTTTTGTATCAATCCATCTGTAATACTGAGGAAACCTTATAAAAATAAGATCATGAACTGTGATTATTGACCTGACTCTTGTTTTTTCAATCCCTGCAGGCAATTCCTGGCTGAGCCCGTGAAAGATATCCGGTTTTATCCTTTTAATGTCGTTTGTCATGAAGAAAGTGCGCCATAACGGATGAATCAGTTTATGAACAAACAAGCTCGGCGTAATCAATCTGAATTTATCTTCATTCGCAAGGATAAACCTGTTTTTTATTTTAGGTGTAAAAAGGTAATAGGTATTTTCAGGATAATTATTAACAAAAGCAGATAGCAGGTTACGGCTGTAATTGCCTAATCCGCTTGAGTTGAAAAAGGCACGTTTGGCATCAAAACCGATTGAAATTGGATTTTTATTTTCTTCGTTAAGTGTTGTCACGGTTTATGATATCTCAGGTACAAAGATATTTTCTTACTATTCAAAGTTATATTTTATTACTATCATTTTTTTCTTCTTCTCTTTTCTCTTCTGCTTCATCCTCTTCTTCCATCCACTCATAAACAGGCATCTGCGGCCCTTCTTTCCTGTACCAGACAGCAAGAACAATACCTGAGAAAACTCCAAGCATGTGCGATTCCCATGAAACATTTTTATAAATGCCTGGAAAGATTCCCCATACCATCTGGCCATAAAGAAAAACAATCAGAAGCGATAACGCTATCAACCTGAAATATTTACGTATTATTCCGCTGAAAAACAGAAATGAAGCCAGTCCATATACTATCCCGCTTGCTCCAATGTGCCAGGCATTTCTGCCTCCGAACCAAACCAGGATACCAGTCAACAAATATGTCCACAAAAATATTTTCAATGCTATTTCAGAATAAAAATAAAACAGTGCAAGAGAAAGTAATAAAAGCGGTAATGAATTGTTAAACAGATGCTTAAAATCAGCATGGATGAATGGAGAAAAGATTATTCCGGATAAGCCACGTAATGACAACGGGTAAATTCCATAATTTGAAAAATTGGTTTCAAAAAGCACTTCAATTATTTTCACCATCCACATGAAAAAAATAAATGTCCCGGGAATGATTAAGCTCAGAAGGAGTTTCTTCCTGAAGAATGTACCTTCTGTTGATATATCACCTTTATTATCAGGCATTTTAATGTTTTGAACTTAGGATATTATTTGTTACACAGAGGAAATCCTGAGAACCACAGAGAGCCACAGAGGCTTTTCTCTGTGAACCTCTGTGCTTCTCTGTGTGACTCTGTGTAAGTTCTTCAAAATCATTCTAATCTTTACTGGGGAAAAAAACTCCGGCAGCTCTTCGGATTTTATCAAGCGTTTTTATCAGATCGAGACTGAAGGAGAGCGGAACAACCGCGCTTTCAGTTTTGCCTTCATCAAGGCACTTCATTACTTCTTCGGCTTCCCAGTGATAACCCATAGCCGGCGGACTGAAAACAAATTCCTGCCTTTCCATTCCATGCAAATCAAGTATAACTTTCTGATTCATATCCCTGCCACGACTTACCGTCATATTGCCTTTTTCGCACAAGATTTCGCAACCTATTCCGATGCTTGTTCTGAAGGAGCTGTACAAAGTTGCCATTCGTCGATCATTATATTTAAAAATAACGTTTATCGAATCTTCTGATCCCGAATCGGCAAATAATGCAGTGGCTTTGATTTCATCCGGAACACCAATAAACGTAAGAGCATCTATCACGGGGTAAATACCAATATCAAGAAGCGAGCTTCCGCCGAGAGCAAGATTAAATTTCCGGTCGTCTGGATCATAAGGAGGAATGAACGTGAAAAACCCATGCAGATTTACTATTCTTCCTAACACACCTGATTTCAGAATTTCGTGAGCTTTTTTATAAAAGGGTTGAAAGGGCGGCCATAATGCTTCCATAAGAAAAAGATTCTGTTTCCTCGCTTCACTAATCATCTCCTCAACCTCCCGTGTGTTAATAGAAAAAGCTTTTTCGCAAATTACATTTTTCCTGTTTCTCAGGCATAGTAATGTATGTGCATTATGATGTGAATGAGGAGAAGCAACATAAACAATCTCAACGTCAGGATCAGCTGCCAGCTCTTCATAGCTGCCGTAATATTTCTTAAATCCAAATTCGTCTGCAAACTGTTTAGCACGCTGAAGGTCACGCGAGCCAACTGCATATAATTCAGCATTCTCCAGTAATTTGATTCCCCCGGTAAATTTTGCCGACATCTTCCCCGGGGCAAGAATGCCCCATTTGTAACTCTTCATTTCTTTTTTTGTATAAATATATGGATTCCTGAATTATTTATACCCCCTCTGGTCCGTCAGCTGACAGACCATCTCCCCCAAAGGGGGAGAAAATTCTTCATTATTACTGCAATTAATTTAAATAATTGGATTCTTTCCCCCCTGTGTGTGGGGGGAATTAAAAAGGGGGGTTTTGGATAAAAATGCCTCTTTTGTAGGAATTAAAAGGGGGTTTTTTGAAAAAAATGCCCCCTCTGGGGGAAATTAAAAGATGGTTTTTGATAAAAAAATAGCAGCTTTTTAAGAAATTTTGAAAAAATATTGAAAAATTTTTAATTTATAATTTACTCATTATCTGTCTATTGCAAAATATATTTATTAGTGTTAATAATTTTTTAGTACTATGTAATGCATAGTATTAATATTTATATATATCTTTGCATTGTCATGTTACTTGTAATGTATAGTAGTAAATATTTTAAAGAACTATGAAGATAACTGTCAGCATTAATCTCGGAGGCTATTCTTTCAACATCGATGAAGATGCCTATTCCGAACTGAAAAGATACCTGAAGAACCTTGAGCTTCACTTTGCTGGTGAAGAGAGCTCATCTGAAATTCTTTCAGATATTGAAGCAAGGATGGCGGAATTGTTCCGCGGTAAGCTAACGACTTACAAGCAGGTTATAACCATTGAGGATGTTCACCAGGTTATATCTGTTATGGGAACACCTGAAGACATTTCAGCTAACGAAAGCACCTCAAACCGCGAAAAATTTGCTTCTCCCGGCTATCACAGGATGTATCGCGATCCGGATCACAGGATAATCGGTGGCGTATGTGCAGGTATTGCAGCCTATTGGGATATTGAGGTCTGGATTGTAAGGTTGATTTTCTTCTGCCTTGCAATGATGGGAGTTGGAATACTTATATATCTCATTCTGTACATTGTCCTCCCTGAGGCAAAAACCACAGCTCAGAAGATTGAGATGAAAGGCGAGCCGGTCAATATTCACAATATCAAGGAATCTGTAAAAAAGGAATTTGAGAATGTCAGAAAAAATATGAATCTGTAAAATGCAAACCAGGAAGGCTGATTACAAAATGTAAAACTTAAAAACTATAACTATGGATCTGGAAAATACAAAAGCACAGATGCGCAAAGGGATCCTGGAGTACTGCATACTTTCAGTATTGTCAAGGAGCTCCTGTTATGCAAGCGACATTATTAAAGAGCTTAAGGAGGCAAAAGTAATAGTGGTTGAAGGAACTCTTTATCCGCTCCTTACCAGGCAGAAAAATGCCGGGTTGCTCAGCTACCGCTGGGAAGAATCCCAACAGGGTCCTCCCCGTAAATACTATGAGCTCACCAAAGAGGGCAGGGAATATCTGGCAGACCTGGATAACTCGTGGAACGAGCTTGTTGAATCAGTTAATATGATCCGGACGAGATAACTATTTATTAATCAACTAAAACTAAAAATGATGGATAAGACAATAAATATAAATCTCGGGGGAACTCTTTTTCAGATTGATGAAGAGGCGTTCCAGATTCTTCGTGATTACCTGCAGTCAATCGATAATAGATTCCGAAATGTTCCCGGAGGTAATGAAACAATAGAAGACATTGAATCGAGAATTGCTGAAATATTCCTGTCACAGCGAGGCACAGCCGGAGTTATCTCAAAAGAGAATGTAAATGAAATGATCGGTATAATCGGAAAACCTGAAGATTTTGATCAGATCGGAACAGAATCCAGGACACAAGGATCATCATTCGGTCATCCCGGACCAAGAAAGAGATTGTTCAAAAATCCTGAAAATTCAGTTATCAGCGGTGTCTGCGGCGGCATTGGAGCTTATCTTAATTCTGATCCTGTCTGGGTAAGAATCCTGTTTGTAATTTTCACATGTTTCTTTGGATTTGGCTTTTTCGTTTATCTCGCTCTCTGGATAGTACTGCCATCTGCTGAGACCGATTCACAGAAAAGAGAGATGTACGGAGGTCAGCATAACTGGGCTATGCCCCAGGAATGGGACCAGCACACAGGGAGCAAAGCCGGTCACGTAATTAATGAGGTCTTCAGGGCCATTGGTAAAGTTTTGTTTATTATAGTAAGAATATTTTTAATTGCCCTTGGCGTTTGCCTTGTACTTACAGGATTTCTTGCTCTCCTGACATTTATAATGGTCTTCATTTTCAAGTATCCTGGTGCTTTCTCAACTGATGCCCTGGGAATGAACCTGAGCTATTTGCCTGATTTTCTTAATTATATAATTACCCCGCAAATGGTTCCCTGGGTAAAAGCATTGATCATTATGGTTGTTACCCTGCCGCTTCTGGCTTTTATTTACGGAGGAATAAGAATGATTTTCTGGTTCAGGGCAAGGGATGGTTATATCTGGCTCATCGGTTTAGTATTATGGGTAATGAGCGCTGCTGCCCTTTCAATTATTCTTTTTAATGAGGGCATCGGGTTTTCTGAAACCGGAAAAACATCATCACAGGACTATTTTAAGGTAATACCTGACACATTGTACATAAGGTCAGGGACGAAAATTTCCGATTTAAAGATTGATCATGAAATAACTGTTCCCGGCGAAGAAAATGATGTCGTCTATATATCTGATGAGAAAAAGGAGATTTACTTCCGGCCCAGCCTTAATATTGAAACTGATGAGGGAAATTCAGCGAGTGTTGAGATCAGAAAACGTTCTTGCGGACGCAGCACGTCTGATGCAATGAAGAAATCTGAAAGGTTAATATATAATTCCCGCATTTCCGGAAATACTGTTTATCTGGACGAATTTTTTACAATCCCGGCAGATTCAAAATGGTCGTTTGACTATGTCTCTGCAACAGTTCATGCACCAAAAGGAACAATAATTTATATGGATAAAACAGTTGAGTTTCTATATTATTCGCATGAAGCTGATTTTGTGACAGATTCTAAAAACAGGTTCTGGAGGATGACTGAGGACGGACCCGAATATATTGAACCGGGTCAGAGAAATTAAGAGCTTCCTGGTTTTTCATTCCTAATATTTTCATGACTTCCGGTGCCGGTTTTCCGGTACCGGATTTTTTCTGTCTATTTAGCTTTTCGCTAAAATACTATCCGTGATAAATGACATGTACTAAACACAATCATGCTAAAAAAATTGTATTTTGCACTAAAATTCGGTGATGATTGAGCTTGAAGCTTTATTTAAAATAACTTACGGATTATTTATTGTCTGCTCAGGTGATAAATCGCGCGGTAATGGATACATATCCAATACTGTATTCCAGGTTACTGCCGATCCGCCACAGTTTGCAATATGTTGCAGTAAAAACAATTTTACTGCTGAATTCATAAAAAAAACCGGCGTGTTTTCCGTTTCCGTTCTTGAGCAGGAAACTCCTTCTGAAATCCTTGGTCGTTTCGGTTTTAAAAGCGGCAGGGATTTCAACAAGCTCGAAGGAATGTCAGTAAAGTATGGAGAAACAAATGTCCCTATTGTACTCGATTCTTCGCTGGCATACATGGAATTTAGTGTAATTAATACTGTTGAAGCAGGAACTCACCTGATATTCATCGGTAAGCTGATACAATCAGTTCTTCTTGATAAAGCAAAAGAGCCGCTTACTTATCAGTATTACAGGCAGGTAAGAAATGGAACAGCTTCGAAAAATGCACCGACATATATTGACAAATCGAAGCTGGAAGCTGTCAAGGCATCAGAGTCATTTGAAAAATACAGATGTATGTGCTGCGGATTTATTTATAATGAAGAAAAAGAAAAAATCAGATTTTCTGAACTTCCTGACAGCTGGACATGTCCTGTATGCGGTTCTGATAAATCTGATTTTATTGAAGTCTAACTAATAAAAATTAAAACTATGTCAAATTCACTTAAAGGTACCAAAACAGAACAGTGTTTGTTGAAATCATTTGCCGGCGAATCGCAGGCCCGCAACCGTTATGAGTTTTTTGCCAGTGTTGCAAGGAAAGAGGGTTTTGAACAAATTGCTAATATTTTCCAGGAGACAGCATTGCAGGAAAAAGAGCATGCCAAACGATTCTTTAAATTCCTTGAAGGTGGTGCGACTGAGATAACAGCCTCATACCCCGCCGGAAAGATCGGAATTACAAAAGAAAATCTGAAAGCCGCAGCTGAAGGAGAACATGAAGAATGGAGCGAACTCTATCCGCATTTTGCTGAAGTTGCTAAAGCTGAAGGATTTCCTGAAATTGCAACAGCGTACAAAACGATTGCCAAGGTTGAAGCAGAACATGAGCGCAGATATCTGAAGCTTTTACAGAATGTTTCGGAGGACAAAGTATTCATGAAAAAAGGAAAGGTCTGGTGGAAATGTCTTAATTGCGGTTATGTTTATGAATCAGAAAAAGCGCTTGAAACATGCCCTGCATGCCTCCACCCGAAAGCATTTATGCAGATAAGAGAAGAAAACTACTAGATATTTTAATTACACAAGCTATGACTTCGAAAGCTATTTTATTTTATGTACTGAGCGTTATTTCACTGGTCATTGCACTGATCATTTTCTTTAAATGGTTAGATTTTAAAGGATTACTGTTCCTGATCTTTGGCGTTGCTGCAGTAGTACTTTTCTGGCGTGGAATAATGGCTTCAAAAAAGAAACAACCTTAAATTAAGGCTTTTTCTTTTTTTATTTGTTATTTGTTATTATGGCTGGCCATCGATGGCTGGTGATTTTATTTTGATACAGAAATGGTAACAGAAATTCTGGTTGTTGTATTTATTGCCGCACTTCTTGGATATATTATTTTCCTGCATATTCAGCTGGCAAAAAAGAATATATTCATTGAATCTACAGTCAGACGTCCTTCAGGAATAGAAAAGAGCTGGAATGCCGAAGAAATGATGAGGTTTCTTCTCGAGATGAAGAAAGTCAGCTATTACAGCTCGTTCTTTACCGATAAACTATTCGAAGAAAAACCGATGCGATTCCTTCTTGAAAATGAGAAAGATGTAAAAATTTATATTCATTATACAAAAGAGGAAAATGATGCAAAGAATATCCTGAAAGAAGGATTCAGGTTTGCTGATTCATTTTATAAGACAGCATTACCTGTAACAAACGATAAGCTTGATCTGCTGATAAAACATAACGGTCGTAAATCGTTCGGGAAATACCTTATTATTCTTTGTCTTTCCGATAAAATAGTCGATCATTATTCTGCTGAACTGAACAAAAAAGGATTAAAAAGCTATTTTGTCGAAAACGTGCTGACTGTGGCGCCTCCATTCAGAAATGAAAATGCAGACATTGTTTACCAGCTCTCAAATAAGTTTGTAAAAGGTTTTATTAATTATCAGACCGGTGAAATAACAAGAAATCCGGATTATGATCCGTTATATGATTCGCCGGTATTTGAAAAGAATCTGGAGCTGTTAAAACAAAAAAACTTAAACTAAACATTCTATATTTTATTAATTATTAAACGCTTGTAATATGAGAAAATTAATATTATTTCTCTTAACAATAAGTTTTATTCTTGTTAATCCTCTTAGTGCACAGACTATTCTGAAAAAGGCAGGCAGAGCAGTTTCAAATGAAGTACTTGGAACAAGCGGATCTGAAAATAGTGCCAGTTCAAAAAACAATGATCCGGAACCATCCTGTGCCTGCGATAATGCAGAACTCATTGTCGATCTCGGAGGAACCCTTAAGTTGAACTATAAAGAATCACATATCAGCACTATGGATGATGGATCACTTCTTCTCAAGGACCAGATTTCAGGTAATTACTACATCGTGAAAGGTATTTCTACAACGGGTCCGATATCGGCCGGCGATCCCAGGCTCGCTGGTTTTGATGATGTGGATGAAAACTCAGGAAAAGACCAGTGGCTATTACGGTATAAAGGTTATATAAGCAAATCGGGCGATAAATATCTTATCACTTTCGGTGGCAAAAGCTATGGACCATATGCTGAGATTGATAAATTCGTTATCACTAAATCAAAAGATAAATTTGGGGCGCTGGCTGTTGAAAACATTGCCGTAAGCGAAATGGATGGCAAGGCTATGGATGAAGCAATGAAAAATGCAAAAACCGACCAGGAGAAAATGGCGCTTGCAATGAAATATTCGCAGCAGATGCAGCAGAAAATTATGAAGGGAGGCGGCCCTGCCAGCATGACGCAAAAATTTATCACCAATGTCGCAGGTTCAACCTATGATCCCGCTCTTCAGTTCGGATACACTCTGAATGCTGATATGAAATATGATGAGATCCTTTTATCATCTTACAATACAGTTATTGACCTGCAGGGAAAAATCATAATAAACCTCAAACCTGAACACACAAGCGCAACAAATATTTTTGTAAACACTGCGAATACAAAATATGCCGTTTATAACTATGGCGATGTTGCTTTTAGTGATGGAACAAGCCTGAAAGATTTGTTTAATCCTCATCTTATTAAAGTAAACGGCCAGACTTACCTGGCATATATGTATTACTCCCCTAAGAGGAATGCAATAATGCAATGCAAAATTCCTTTCTAGGCTGACAAGATACCGATCAAAGTGATTAAGGAAAAAACAGGAAGACCTGTTCTTGTTTTGATTCTCATTGCCGGGTTATTTAAAACCGGAATAGCTCAGTCATTGAACTATGCTGAAATTTTTGGAGGCGACTGGCAGAAAGCTCTGGCATTCGTTGAAAAAAATAATATCTGGATAAAACCTGCATTAAAAAAATACAATATCCCTTATGAGGAGGCTGTGGCAGTTGTTTTCCCGGAGCTTGTACGCTATTCGGCACTGCGCGACAAAATGGAAACTGCCCTTCTTAAAACCCTTTATCGCAATCTTGGTGATGATTATGCCGATTTCTCAATTGGTGTATTCCAGGTGAAGCCATCTTTTGCGGAAAAGATCCGTGATGATGCTTTAGTTGTTAAGAATAGAAAAATTAAAAATCTTTTTAAAGACAGATCAGCATACCCTGATGAAAGAGCTTTTCGTGCTTCGATTGTCGCTGATCTGGAGAACCCTAAAACAGAATTAGACTATATTGTTGCTTTTTTAAAAATTTGCGAAAATCGCTTTGTAATTAATCGGTCCGATGAAGCTTCGAAAATAGAATTTCTTGCAACTGCTTATAATACAGGTTTTTGGAAAAGTTCTGAAGAGATAGAAGCAATGATCGAAAAGAAGTTTTTCAATACGAAGCTTTTCAAAACAGAGAATTACTCTTATGCCGATGTGGCTTTATTCTGGTATAATCAGTATCTTCAGACTACTTTTAATTCAGAACGGTGAAAAGCAGAATATACTTTTTTGTCTGGATCTTATTTATTGTCAATCCGTTATTTGGGCAGGAAGAATTGCCGGATACGACAATAAATGTAAAATTAATGGAAGTCATTATTACTTCTAACAGATTACCTGTCAGGTTAAAAAGCAACCCCGGATCTGTTTCTCTGGTTACATCTGACGCTCTTTCCCTGATGCCGAAAGCAGTAGGTGTAGAAGAAGCTTTAAGACTGGTGCCTGGTGTTCGTATTGATAATCAGCATGACGGTGAACGTGTTCATGTTTCGATCCGCGGACAGGGTATTCTGACAGAACGGGGATTGCGGGGCATTGGAGTCTTAATTGATGGCATTCCTGTTAATGATCCTTCAGGTTTTGCACCGGATCTGTATGATGTGGAATGGGCAACAGTTAAAAGCATTGAGGTTCTCAGAGGTCCGGTTGCAGGACTCTACGGAGGAGGGGCATCTGCAGGGATTTTAAATATTGTTACCGATAATGGCACCTCTAAACCAATCAGTGGCCTGGCAAGCCAGTCGTTTGGTTCAAATGGCTTTATGAAATCTTTGATTCAGCTTGATGGATCAAAAAAGATAGTTGATTACCGGATGACTTATTCCCGGACAGGAGGTGATGGCTATCGTGATCACCAGGCATTTCGCAGCAATAAGCTGTATGAAAAAATAAATTTTAAATCTTCTGAAAAATTGTTAATTACACAGGTCTTTTCGTACATCCGTTATTTCCAGCAGAATCCTGAAGGATTAAAAATCGGACAATTTGATAACCTGAGGCAGGCCAATCCCGATGCCCGACAATTTAATGAATATCAGAAAACAAACCGTGTTACGGCCGGAGCTCACGGATCATATAAAATCAGCGGCAGGCACGATTTTGAAATTACAGCATATCTCCATTCATGGAATTACAAGGAAACCAGCAATAAATGTGCTGAATACAGGACCATTATGAATCCCGGAGGCAGCGCGCAATATAATCTTCATTTTACCCTTGGAAAAGTCAAAAATACATTTGGCCTTGGTGTAGATCTGAAATGGCAGAATATCGACATGCACAAGTTACAAAGTGCAGGTGATCCCAACAGGATTGAGAAGGTCGATGAAACCAACCTGGAGACAGACAGCCTGCTTGCAAATCAGATCATCTCCCAGCAAAGTACAGGATTCTTTGGCATTTATAAGCTTGATTTCGGCAAGTTCAGCTTAATGGCAAATTTGCGTTTTGATCTTATGAAAAATCAGCTTACAAATAAAATGTTTGCAATTGATTCGGCAAACACATCCAAAGATTTTTCAAGGATATCCGGAAGGATTGGGGCAAACTATAGTTTTTCCGATGCATTTATACTCTATGCAAACTGGAGCCAGGGTTTCTTACCACCGTCAACGGAGGAGCTGGCCAACAATCCTACCGGCTACTCAGGGTTTAACACATATCTTGTCCCGGCTGTGTCAGATTGTTTTGAGACAGGGATACGTGGGTTTATCAGCAGTACATTTTCATATGAACTAACCGGATTTTCGATGCGAACCAGAAATGACTTTTTCCGTTTCAAGCAATCAGGAAGAGGTAATCAGGAGGTCTTTTACGGAAATGCAGGGAACAGCAAACGATCTGGCATCGAGGCTTTTGTTTCTTACAATATTATTAAAAATCTGATATTTCAGGCTGCTTATACTTTTTCCGGCTACAAATATGTATCTGCTGATATTGATGCAGTTTATACTGATACTGCTTATGTCCTGACAACACCTCCGGCAGCAGGGCAATGGCTGCCGAATTCTCCCCGGCATCAGCTTTATGCTGCAATAACGTGGTCAATAATAAAGAATCTTAAGCTCGATTTAGCAACTGAATACCAGTCAAAATGGGCTATCTATACTGATGCAAAAGCATACAGCGGTGAACTTGATCCTGCAATCTACCGGAATTGGCAGGATGGATTTAACCTCTGGCACGCTCGCTTGTCTTATGAATGGAAAATAAAAAAGATAA
>JAPLEC010000137.1 GCA_026391515.1 Bacteroidia bacterium
AGAGGTCTGTATATTTATTGTAGCACCAAAAGCACCTGCACCATTCGTTGAAGTGCCAACACCACGCTGAATTTGTATGTTATCAGCTGATGAGGCTATGTCTGGCAGATCAACCCACCAGACTCCATGCGATTCAGCATCATTGACCGGGATTCCGTCTATTGTAACATTAATTCGTCGTATATCGCTCCCCCGAATATTTAAATTAGTATATCCTACACCTGTCCCTGCATCTGAAGAAACAACCATTGAGGGGGTGTAACTCATTAAATAGGGTATGTCCTGAACAATATTATTTTCCTTAATTGTCTCTTTGCTCACTGTTGTATATGCTAAAGGAGTATGCTCTCCTGCTCTCGTGGCATTGACCAGAACCTCCTCAGTCATAAAGGTTTTTTCAGGAAGGGTCATGTTAATGTCAGTTTCTCCTCTGACAGTGACCTCTTTTATTTGGGTCTCATAACCAATAAAAGAGAATCTTAATGTATAAAACCCGTCTTTTAGTTTTGTAAAAGAATAGTTGCCCTCAGAATCAGTCTGAACTCCCATTAAAGTATTCTCAATTGCTATTCCTACTCCTGCCAGAGGATTGCCTGAAACATCTGTGACTCTTCCATGAATTCCTGACCTTTGGTCCTGAAATGCTGATGCTTCGGAAAATATAACTATCACAATAAATAGTACCGATACCATTCTTTTCCTCATTGCCTGAAAACAGTTTAATTCTATGGAAATGAGGTTTTCTTAATTAGCTGGTTTACAGGATACTCTTGTTTCCCTCCGCCGGCATTATCCGGATCAGGTTTAAGGGTATGATCTCAGCCCGTATTATTAAGGCACCCCAATTTCCGAGACTTTAAAGATACATCTTTTTTCTGTATTGCAATTTTTCTTAAATTAGCCAATAATTCAATTGTCAAAATGAAAGAACTTCTGGCAAAGCTTAACTATAAAGGGCATAGGAGAATTGCTGTCATTAATGCTGAAGAAAAAATTTTCAGGGCAGTTGCAAAGGAGCTTAAAGATGTCATAACCGATAACGATATTGACCAGCGTTGTCCCTATGAATTCATGATGCTGTTCGTTAAATCCATTGCAGATGTTGAACAGCTCGCTCCTGTTGCGCTCCATAACCTTACTGCTGATGGAATATTATGGTTCTGCTACCCAAAGAAAACCTCAAAGAAATTTTCATCTGACCTTGAACGCGACCGTGGCTGGAAGGCCCTGAATGATGCTGGTTTTTTTGGGATCAGAATGGTCTCTATTGATGATGACTGGTCGGCTATGAGGTTCAGGAACATAAGGTTTATTAAATCAAAATCGGACAGGTTTCCAAAACAGTGATTATAAAAGGAGGTGAAGGAGGTGGGTATATGATTAAGACTACCAAAATAGAAACGCCTTTGGGCGAAATGATCGCCGGAGCAACTGAAAAGGGAATATGTCTTCTTGAATTTACTGATAGAGATATATTATCGTCTGATTATGAGGATCTTACAGAACTCCTTGAAACTACCATAAAATCCGGGAGGAACAAATATCTCAGGCTTCTGAAAAAGCAGATGAAAGAATATTTCAAAGGTAAAAGAAAAGAGTTTTCTGTCCCGCTTGTGACTCCGGGTACTGATTTTCAGCAGGCAGCATGGGCAGAACTGTTGAAAATTCCCTATGGTAAAACCAGGTCGTATCACGAACAGGCTGCATCATTAAAAAATCCTGATGCAACGCGGGCTGTAGCCCATGCTAACGCATCGAACAGAATTGCAATTGTTATTCCCTGCCACAGGGTTATAGGAGCCGACGGGCATCTCGTGGGTTACGGTGGAGGTCTGAAAAGGAAAAAGTGGCTTCTCGATCATGAGAAGAAATATTCAGGGAAAGCTGTGGATCTTGATCTCTTCTGATATTTTTCAAATAATAAAACAGATCAAAATGAAAACATCCTATCGCAGTAAGAATTTTTTATTTCTTACTATTTTGCTTTTTCTTATTATACTGTCAGGATGCGCTAATAATGAAGAAGTTAAACAGTGTCTGACCGGTCATACGTATGGTTTTTTAGGTGGATTGTGGCATGGATTTATTGCTCCTTTCGATTTTATCGGAATGCTTTTCAACAACAAAATTACGATGTATGCCCAGAACAACAATGGCGGATTTTATGCACTTGGTTTTCTCCTTGGCAGCGGTGGCTGGGGGTTCTTCGGAGGAAGAGGAATACGGAGAGTTCAGCACTCAAGGATTAATTTCCAGTCGCAGAAGTTCGATAAATCTGAAATAGTAGAATAAAGGCATCACCCCAAACCCCTCTCCCGGGGGGAGAGGGGCTTAAAGAAAATATAATTAAACTGGTTGTAAAGATGGTGTATCTTGGAAAAACCAGAATAAAAGATATGTATTTTGGTGCGAAACCAGAACTCTTCAGGTTAGCATTAAGAATGAGAATTAGTCCTACAGAAGCTGAAATGGTACTTTGGAAACAGCTTAAAAACTTTCGAAAAGAAGGATTTGTTTTCCGAAGACAACATCCGATTGATTTTTTTATAGCAGATTTTTATTGCCATAAAATCAAATTAGTTATTGAGGTCGATGGTGATATCCACCTGAATGATGAAGCCCAAAAATATGATGATAGCCGTTCAGGTGAACTGGAAAGGTATGGGATCAAGGTCATTAGATTTAATAATGAGGAAATCATTAATAATCAAGATCTTGTCATAACTAAAATTAACAGTATAATAGATGAACTTGCCTCCCCCTCTCTCCTGGGAGAGGGGGACAGAGGGGGTGAGGCCAAAAGATTGAGAGGGGGACAGAGGGAGTGAGGCCAAAAAAAATCATCCAAGTTTAGATAATATGAAACATATCCTGATTACAATTTTTCTATTTCTTTCAGTCTTTGGTTTCTCTCAGCAGAAGGAGCTTCTCTACCTCTGGCCGGGAAAGGTTCCAGGTGAAATAAAGGAAAAGCAGAAACCGGTAATTGATACAACAAGAAAAGACGGAGTCCTTCGGTACACAGAGATTACAAATCCTGCAATCGAAGTGTGGCTGCCTGATACGAAAACAAATAATGGTGCTGCTGTAATTATTTGTCCCGGAGGCGGTTACGTAAGACTTGCATATGATAAAGAGGGAACTGAAATAGCAGCCTGGTTAAACAAACTCGGTTATGCTGCATTTGTGCTTTCCTACAGGGTGCCAGGTAAAAGAGCCGGAGCTTTTCAGGATGCTCAAAGAGCAATGAGAATTGTACGAAATAATGCATCAAAATGGAATATCAATACTGACAAAATCGGAATAATTGGATTCTCTGCAGGTGCTGATGTGAGCGCACGCGCTGCTATTCTGTATAACCAGAAATCATATCAGCCAGTGGATGCTGTTGACAGTATTTCATGTCGCCCAGATTTTGCCATGCTCCTTTATCCAGCTTATTTTGACCAGGGTAAAAACAGATCATTGACTCCTGATCTGAAAATTTCAAACCTTACTCCTCCAATGTTCATTTTCCAGGCTGATGATGATGGTTTGGCGAACAGTTCTCTTGTTATGGCAGGAGCTCTCAGGGATGCAAAAATTCCCGTTGAACTTCACCTGGTGCCAAAAGGAGGACATGGATATGGTCTCAGACCAGGAAATCCTGCTGCTGAGACATGGCCCGGACTGGCAGAGAAATGGCTTAATCATTTATATTCAAATATTAATAATTTCTAATTTTCATCTTATGACTATTTCTATAGGAAGCCTGAAAAAAATTCTGGCACAAGGATCTTTTCTGGTACTCGCATTAGCAAGTATGATTCTGATTAATTGTTCCGGTCCCTTAAAAGAATCAGGGGCAAATCTGGAAAAAGGATTCCAGAATCCGCCTGAAAGTGCTAAGCCCCGTGTATGGTGGCACTGGATGAATGGTAACATATCCAAGGAAGGTATAAGAGCCGACCTTGAGTGGATGAACCGGATTGGCATTGGTGGTTTTCAGAATTTTGATGCCGGGCTCTCTTCACCCCAGATAGTTGAAAAACGGCTGATCTATATGACACCAGAATGGAAAGATGCATTTCTCTTTACAGCAAAACTGGCTGATTCTCTGGGTCTTGAAATGGCTATTGCAGGATCACCCGGATGGAGCGAAAGCGGTGGTCCGTGGGTTCCGCCATCCCAGGCAATGAAGAAGATCGTATGGAGTGAGATCAGGATTGAGGGAGGAAAACCTTTTAATGACACCTTGCCTAAACCTCCAACTACAACCGGAAGATTTCAAAATATTGCAGCTGGTTTTTCAAGAAGCGACCTAACACAGAAGATCCCGGAGTTTTATGCAGATGTGGCTGTAATTGCATATAAGATTCCTGATAACGATCTGTCACTTGCTGAATTGGATGCAAAGGTCACTTCAAGCGGAGGAAAATTTGACCTCACAGCGCTTACCGATGGTGATCTTACAACATCAACCCTGCTTCCTGCAGCAAAACCTGACCAGAAAGCCTGGATCCAGTTTGAATTTAATAAACCAGAAACAGTCCAGTCATTGACGATAGTAAACAGTGAAACCGGAATGAACTTTCCAGGATCACGCGGACAGGTTGCTGTAAGAGCGCTTGAAACTTCTGATAATGGCAGACAGTTTAAATCAGTGTTTGATATGCCACCGGGTGGTTCATTACAAAATACATTTACATTTACTCCTGCTTCAGCAAAGTATTTCAGGGTTACTTTCAAAACACCTGTACCTCCTCAAATAATTATGCCATCACCATTACCGGGAAGCACACCACCTCCGGGACATCCCCAGCCTGCCGGAATAAATGTTGCTGAAATTGTCTTTCATACAGTTGCCCTGGTAAACCGGTTTGAAGATAAAGCAGGCTTTACATCGGCTTCCGGATTGTATAAGCTGGCAACACCATCAATCCCTGGTAATGAAGCCATTATCAAATCAGAGATAATCGACCTGACATCAAAAATGAAACCGGACGGAACACTTGAATGGACACCTCCTGACGGCCGCTGGACAATTTTACGCTTTGGCTGTTCCCTGACAGGACATCAGAATTCACCTGCTTCGCCTGAAGCAACAGGGCTCGAAGTTGACAAATTAAATGCAGGTTCTGTTAAAGCATATTTTGAGAACTACCTCGACCAGTATAAAGATGCAACAGGAGGTCTTATGGGGAAAAGAGGCCTTCAGTATATAATTACCGACAGCTGGGAAGCCGGTGTCCAAAACTGGACCGACAGCATGACAACTGAATTTTCAAAACGCCGTGGTTATGAACTGCTTCCTTGGCTTCCTGTGCTTGCCGGCCATATTGTTGAGAGTTCAGAGGCAAGTGAGCGCTTCCTGTGGGACTTCAGAAAAACGATTGGTGTTCTGACAGCTGAAAATCATTATGACCAGCTTACAACTATTCTGCACAATCGCGGGATGGGCCGTTACACTGAATCACACGAGGGCGGACGTGCTTTTATCGGCGATGGAATGGAGGTCAAACGCAAGGCTGATATTCCTATGAGCGCCACATGGACTCCCGGTGGCGCTGAAGGAGATGAAAAAGCAGTGGTAGCCACCGGTTATAAGGCAGATGTGCGCGAATCAGCATCTGTAGCTCATATATACGGACAGAATCTCGTCGCAGCTGAATCAATGACAGCTTATGGCAACTGGTGGGCCTTCTCTCCCGAGAGACTGAAACCTACAGCTGATATGGAGCTTGCAAGCGGATTAAATCGCTTTGTCATCCATACATCTGTACATCAACCTGTCTCAGATAAAATACCCGGTCTTGGTCTCGGACCTTATGGTCAATGGTTTACCAGACATGAAACATGGGCAGAACAGGCTAAACCATGGACAACTTATCTTTCCCGTAGCTCATACATGCTGCAACAGGGAAAATTTGTGGCCGATGTAATATATTATTATGGTGAAGACAATAATATCACTGCCCTGTTCGGGAATAAATTACCCGATATACCTTCCGGCTATAATTATGATTTCGTGAACAGTGATGTTATTCTGAATGCTTTATCGTTTGAGAACGGACTTTTTTTAACTCCCGGTGGTACAAGCTATCGCCTGCTGGTGCTTGATCAGAACAGCCAGCATATGCTGTTACCTGTTCTTCTTAAAATAAAAGCAATGGTTGAAAACGGAGCTGTCGTGGCAGGTTCCAGACCAACAGATTCTCCCAGTTTAAGTGATGATCAGACTGAATTTCAAAAAGTTGTAAACCAGCTATGGCAAACAGAAAATGGTGAGAACATTGTCGGCAAAGGGAAAATATATGCTGGTAAAACAGTGGCCGAGGTGCTTGCTGCAATGCAAATTAAACCTGATTTTGAATACACTAAGCCAGATGAAAAGACAAATCTGTTATTTGTGCACCGTAAACTGTCAAAAGCTGATGTTTACTGGGTAAACAACAGAAATAATCGCATTGAAAATCTTGATGCTGATTTCCGTGTTGAAGGAAAAACAGCTGAAATATGGCATCCGGAAACAGGTAAAATAGAAGAAGCTTCATACAACATTGAGGGTGGACGAACCAGAGTGCCATTACATCTTGAGCCAAATGATGCTGTATTTGTTGTTTTTCACAAAACCGCGGGTAAACCTTCTTTTACTGCTCCCCAAACAGTTGAAAATCAACTGGCTACTATTGATGGTGCGTGGGACGTAAGTTTTCAGCCCAATCGCGGAGCACCTGCAAAGATCACACTCGATACTCTTGCTTCATGGAGCGACAACAGTGACACCGGAGTGAAATATTTCTCCGGAACAGGAACCTATACAAAGAATATTCAGGCTTCTGAAAGCTGGTTTAAGAAAGATGAAAGACTCTGGCTCGACCTTGGCATTGTAAAGAATATCGCTGAGGTCATTGTCAACGGAAAGTCCCTTGGAATCGTCTGGAAAAAACCATTTCGTGTTGATATTACTGATGCTGTTAAACCAGGTGAAAATGTACTTGAAATTAAAGTTACCAATTTATGGGTTAACAGACTAATAGGTGACCAGCAACCTGATGTTGCCAAAAAATATACGTACACAACTCAGGCATTTTACAGGGCTGATTCACCGTTGTTGCCATCAGGTCTTCTCGGACCGGTGCAAATTGTGAGCTTGTCCATGAAATGATTATTATTCAAAATGGCACTAATAATTAAAACACCTTCTATCATTAAAGCCGCAGGAAACAAAGAAAAAATAATTAAAGAATTCTTCGGCAATGTGAACAGCATAACATCAGAGCTGAGTCTGGCAATGATGTAGAGTCCTGAAGGCTGGGAGGAACCAGGGCAATGCCCTGCCTTTTCTCCTTTTACTGTTCATCGAGATGATAAGCAGGATTAATTTAATTATTAGTGTAATTTTGTGGGTTACCAATTGCGACCCTCAATGATTGCCAAAAAATTTTATTATGGAATGAGAAGATTTTTTTATTTCTCATTCCTTTTTATTTTTTCTTTCTGTTACAACCTTTACTCCCAGGAAGCTGTTGAAAAAAAATCCGAATACCTTCCTGATATCGATGGCGTAATTAAGACGAAAGCCGAATTTGACCTGGAAAATACAACATTACGGTTTGAAGTCAGGAATGCCAGGTTCGGAGCTAAAGGCAAAATCAATGATTATATGTCCTATAAGGTTGAGATGGATCTTTCCGATGAAGGCAAATTTAAAGTGATGGATGTGTATATCAGGTTCACGCCTGTAGCGAATCTGGATTTCTATCTTGGACAGAGGAAGATACCTTTTAGTACTGATCATATGAGGAATCCTGCAGAAAATATTTTTGCAAACCGCTCATTTTTAGCCAAATATATAAACGAAGGCATGCGCGATATCGGTTTTTATACTGCATATAAAATCACCGGACAGGTGCCAGTCGATATGATTGTCGGTGTTGTTAACGGGACTGGGAATAATAATCCGCAGTGGGTTGGTAAGCCGAATCTGGCTGCGCGGGCGACAGTCGGGCCTGATAAAGGGTTCAGAGTAGCTGGTAACCTCTATTATGGAAATGTTCAGAACCAGGACCATCTTGCTTTGTTTGGAGGAGAATTCAGATATACAAATGGTTCGCTATTAGTTGAATCTGAATATATCAGGAGAAACTGGACTGATTCTATCCGCATTCATGAAGATGGTATGTATATTCACTCTTATTATAATTTCAACTTTAATAAGAAAATGATCTATATAATAACGCCAACGGTACGGTGGGATTTTATGGGAAACTCAGTCTTTGAGAATAAAATTGATGCAAATCGCCTCACTTTTGGTGTTAATATCGGATTTGAACCAAAACAGTTTTATTCCGAGATCAGGCTGAATTATGAAAATTACCTCAGAGGCAATCTCCCTGCTCATACTGATAAGCTGACACTGGAGTTTATTGCCAGATTTTGAAAAATTTAACTCTGATCAGGTGGAAGATCGATAGATTTATTGTTTTTTGTTTTCCGGTTTTTCCTGGCTTTAAAAATAAGGTATATTACAAAACCTGCACCCAGTGCAACAAGGATATGTCCTAAATAAGGGAAAATTTTATCTCTGATTTCATATACATAAAAGCCTATAACAGCAAGAATTATATTCCATATTCCTGCTCCGATAAAAGTATACAGTATAAAATCGCGGAGATTCATTTTAGCTAATCCAGCAGGAATAGAGATCAGGTGACGAATGCCAGGCACTAACCGTCCGATAAAAGTTGATGATTTCCCGTTTCTCCTGAAATAATCTTCAGCACGGATAATTTTTTCTTTTGACAATAAAAATATTCTTCCCAATCTCGAATCGGCAAAACTGTAAACAATCGGACGGCCCAGGAAATAAGCAAGATAATAGTTGATCAGTGAACCGCAAAGAGCCCCGAGGGTCCCGAAAACAATCACCAGAAATACATTTAAATCTCCCTGAGCTGCTTTGTAAGCTGCAAATGGAATTACTACTTCAGATGGCATAGGAAGAAAAGTGCTTTCGATGAGCATAAGAAGCGCAACTGTAAAATAGTTCAGGTTGGCCATATACCAGTCGAAAATAGAATGAAACAGCTCCATTAATCCGGAATTTTCTGTGAGACGTCAAAGATAGCCAACATTTTAAAACTTATTTCATTTTCTCAGAGTTCTCTTTTTGTTATCTTTAAAATCAGCATAAACTTGTCTAACAGAATAAAAACATTATAACTATGGCAAATTTACAGACCTCCTACCTTGGGCTTGAGCTGAAAAATCCTTTGATCGCAGGCAGCTGTGGATTAACCAATTCAATCGATAATATAATGGAACTGGCAAAAAGAGGAGTTGGTGCAATTGTAATAAAATCCATTTTCGAAGAACAGATAAATGTAGAAACTGAGAATGTGATTAAAAACGAAGAGGGTGATATTAAGGTGCTTGCACAGGCTCCTGATACAATGCTTGGACGAAGAGTGCATGATTATGATGAAGCTTATGCATATATCTATGATTACGCAAGAAGAAATACTCTTGAAAAATATCTGGCTTTTCTTCGCGAAGCAAAGAAAGCTGTCAATATACCTGTCATAGCAAGTATAAACTGTGTATCAAATAATAACTGGCAGGCATTCTCAAAGAGAATTGAAGAGACGGGTGTTGATGCCCTGGAACTGAATATTTATATTCTTCCCACCGACTGGCGCAGGAGCACTGAAGAAAATGAAAAGGTGTACTTCGACATTATCAAAGAGATCAGAAGCTATACAAATCTGCCTCTGTCAGTTAAAATCGGATACTATTTTTCTGCGTTGAACCAATTTGTTATGAAGCTCTCCAAAACCGGAGTAAAAGGTATTATTCTGTTTAACAGACCTTATAATATTGACTTTGATATTGAAAAAATTAAAGTCAGCCATGGTGGAATTTTAAGCACTGAAACTGAGTATAATCATACCCTGAGGTGGATTTCAATTCTTTCAGGAAATGTCGATTGTGACCTTTCAGCATCAACAGGTGTTCACAGCTGGGAAACATTTGTGAAACAGCTGCTTGCCGGAGCAACTACCGTCCAGATTGCCTCAGCACTGTATAAAGGTGGATTTGACATCATTCCCGAAATTCTTACAAACACAGCATCATGGATGGAAAAACATAATTTCAATAATGTTGATGCCTTCCGTGGTAAGCTTAGCAAGGCGAAAGCAGAGAATCCTGCTGCATTTGAAAGAGTGCAGTTTATGAAATACTACTCGGATATAGAATAGAAACTTGCTGATAATATATAACCGGTAAGTGCAAGACTAAGAAACAATAAAATAATCCAAATTTCAGCTGTCTAAGATCCTCAGGATAATTAATGGCCGATTATTTCTTATATGCCAGTGTTATGACATTAACAGAAATGGCATCCAGATTTACGGCCAGCTTTTTCCCTGAAATTACAACCGGATTGCTTAACGGATAAATAAGTTTTGGATTTGAAACTGAATTATAATCGTACAATCCTTTCGATTTCAGTGTTTCTATTTCCCCGTTCTTCTGGAAAGAAACTCCTTCAAGATTTATCTTTACAGATTTTGCTGAGCGTGAAGTGTTTACAAGCTTAATATAGACTTTCGCATTGCTTTTATCTATGACTGCACTAGCATACAGACTGTCAGCTCCGATCAGAGGTTTACCTCCGCTCAGAGCAGGTATCACGTTAGTCCCTTTGTGAGTTGAAAACATCTTCTGAACATAATAATTAGGAGTACCGGTAACCTGAAGATTATCAAACCAGATAAGATCAGGACGCCATTGCCATGCATCAACATGAGCTAACAAAGGTGCATAAGATGCCATATTTACAACATCTGCATTTCTCTCAAGACCGGTCATAAATGCAGCTTCTGCAAGGGCACTTAACCAGGTGTTGCGCGATTCCGGGGCTTCAGCTTCCTTACTGTGAGCTGCATATTCTCCGGCAAACACTTTGATTCCCTTCCTGTCATAATTATCATAACGGTTTGCATTCTTCATGAACCATTCGGGCGGCATATAATAATGTTCATCAATCAGAGCAGGGCTTAACTTTCTAAGCTCGCTCCATGCAAAATCAAAATATTTTCCGGCCTGGTAAGGGCCTGCACCTGAAACTATCTTAATATCAGGATGTTGCTGATGCAGGACTTTTTCAAATTCCTTGTAACGTTCAATGTATTGTTCTTCCCATTGCTCATTCCCAACTCCCAGAAATTTCAGGTTAAATGGTTCAGGATGTCCCATCGAAGCTCTCAGTCTTCCCCAAGTGGTTGTAGTTGCCCCGTTGGCAAACTCAATAAGATCAAGCGCATCCTGGATATAAGGATTCAGATCACTGAGAGGTACGACTTCACCGGCGTTGAACTGGCACGACATGCCGCAGTTAAGAATCGGAAGAGGCTCAGCTCCGATATCTTCAGCTAACTGAAAATATTCAAAGAAGCCCATGCCGAAACTCTGAAAGTAATCCGGAGCCTGGTGGTTCCTCATCTCCATATTCCACCTGTTTATTATCAGCTTCCGGCCTTCAACCGGACCAACTGTTGTTTCCCATTGATAACGGTTTGTAAGGTTTCTTCCCTCAACAATACAACCTCCCGGAAATCTGACAAAACCTGGTTTCAGGTCTGCAATCATCTGAACAATATCTTTTCGTAATCCTCCCTTCCGCCCTTTCCAGGTATCGGCCGGGAAAAGTGAGACCATGTCAATATCGACAGATCCTTTGCCGGAAAATAAAAGTTGCAACCGGGCTCTGGGTTCAGTCGAGGAGGCTTGAATGTATGCCTCGTATTTTCGCCAGTCAGCTGTCAGTTGTGTAGGTTCTGTCGCTCCTATTATAGCACCTGTTGAATCAAGCAGCTCAACCTTCATCTTTATATTGAAACTATCTGATATTCTTGCATTTACTGAAAAATTATATAAATTACCAAGCTTTATACCTATTCCGCGGAATCCTTCGTTGGAAAGACCAAATGTTCCGTTTTCAGTATCGATGACGACCGTAATAAAATGAGGATTTGCATCTTTACCAGGTGAATAAAAAGTCGGCAGAATTCTGCCATTCCCGTTTTGCCGAACCGGCTCCCATCCCATCAACGGTAATGTAAACTCAAAAGAACGGTTCTTTACAAGCTCTGCATAAATTCCTCCGTCAGCTGCAAAATTGATATCCTCAAAAAATACTCCCCACATTGTTGGCTGTACATCACAAACAGGCATATTGGCAGTAACGGTTATTTCCTGTACCTGCTGAGCTGATAAAGAAAACTGCAGTGCTGCAATAAAAAACACAAGAACCTTTTTCATAATATGCCCGGTATTAATTTCTTCCTAATCAATTTATTTTTTGATAACTACTTTGCTTGCAGCGTCATACAATTTCTGACTTGCTGCTTTCAGCTTATTTTCAGGTACTTTTATGACTTTCCTGTCATAAGTCATAAGACCATTACATTCAATCTCAACATCTGTTGTCTGAGTATATATCGCTCCTGATAAGCCTCTTTTAATATATGGAGCTATCTGTGTAAGATACAGGTAATATGTTTTAAATAAAGTGTCGGCATCCTGGAATGTCTTGTAGCCCCAGTTATTTTTATCAAGCCAGGTGTGTCCTTCAAGAGGAAGGCCCAATCCGCCGAACTCGCCAAGAACAAGCGCCTGTTTTGAACCAAATACTTCAGGTTTTGCCATGACTGGTCCCGGATAGTTGTGCAGATCAAGAATATGCCCGACTTCATGAAAGTTACCACCGCTGGCACAATTTACAAGCCTCGATGGATCTTTTTGCATAGTCCAGTTTGTGATTTCAGCACTTTTAAACTGACCCCATGATTCATTGAAAGGAACCCATACAACAATACATTGGTGATTGAACAGATAATTAATTATCGCATTCCATTCTGTCCGGTATATTTTCTCCGACTCTTCTGTCCTTATTTTATCTGATCCCCCTTCCATGCCCGGTCTTGTATTCCATTGCCCTCCACCAAGATCGCCGCTTGGCATATCCTGCCATACCATTATTCCGACTCTGTCGCAATGATAATACCAGCGGTCAGGCTCGACCTTGACATGCTTACGTATTGTATTGAAGCCCATATCTTTAGTCTTCTGAATATCAAAGAGAAGAGCTTCGTCTGTGGGAGCTGTATATAATCCATCAGGCCACCATCCCTGGTCAAGCGGACCATATTGAAATACAAATTTATGGTTCAGCATCATTCTGAGAACTCCATTTGCATCAGGCTCCAGGGAGATTTTCCTCATCGCAAAATAACTCTTTGCCTCATCGGTGGTTTTGCCTTTTCGTACTACAGAAATTTTCAGATCATACAGAAAAGGATTATCAGGTGACCACAGTTTAGGATCAGAGATTGGCAAAATAATTCCAGACCCGTTTTCTGCCTGCTTTTCAGAAATCATTTTTTCACCATCCCAGACCGAAACATGGATCAAGTCTCCAGACTCCTGGTTTTCGACTTTTACATCGATTGTAAGAAGCTGATTATCAATATCAGGAACCTGCTTGGTTGAAGAAATATATGTTTTTGGAACAGCTTCGATCCAGACTGTCCTCCATATTCCCGTTACAGAAGTGTACCAGATTCCACCTGGTTTAAGTACTTGCTTTCCACGGGGTTGAGGGCCCTTATCGACAGGATCGGTAACCCGAAGCTCAAGAAGCTGAGTACCACTCCCTTTAATGAATGAAGTTATGTCGAATGTAAAAGGATCATAACCTCCCTGGTGAGATCCAACTTTAACGCCATTCAGATAAATATCTGATAACCAGTCTACTGCACCGAAATGTAACAGGATATTCTTCTTCTTAAAAGATGATGGAACTGTTAATTTTGTCCTGTACCATAATATATTATCAGGTCCGACTGGTTTCCCTGCACCCGATAATGCTGATTCGACAGCAAATGGGACCAGAATTTTCCCCTGAAATGATTTTGGTAATGATTCACCTGAAGAGGTTATTGCATAATCCCACAGACCATTCAGGCTTTTCCATTCACTTCTGACCATTTGCGGACGTGGATATTCAGGCAAGGGATTCAAAGGATTAACTTTCTCAGCCCATTGTGTCATTATTTTGTCCCCTGCGATCTTCCAACCGGTTTCCTGTGCTGAAATAAACCCGGTAATAACTATTGAAATTACAAGGAGTAAAAAATATTTTTTCATGTTAATAGGAATTAGTGTCAATCTTACACTTAATAACAAAAATGAAGTATTATTTATCTTTTCTTTCAAAGATAAAACTATACTTCTTATTTTAAATCAGATTTCTGTTAAACGTGACCTTTTGGTCTGAGAATTAACCTGGTCGACTGGTCGTAAGTAAAATATTTCCATGCCCAGTTGATAAAAATCATCAGCCTGTTTTTTACACCTACAATGCTCATCAGGTGAATGAACATCCAGACAAACCAGCCGAAGATTCCCTGAAAATGGATATAAGGTAACTCGACTACTGCCAGGTTCTTACCCACTGTAGCCAAAGTACCCATGTCCTTGTATTTAAACTCTTTAAGTGGTTTATTAAGATGCTGACTTTTAAAGTTTCTGGATAACAGTCTTGCCTGCTGGATTGCCACCGGGGCAACCTGCGGGTGACCCTTTGGATATTTGTCTTCTGTCATGAAGGCAATATCGCCAAGTGCAAATATGTTATCATATCCTTTTACTTTATTAAACCTATCGACTATTATGCGATTACTTTTTGTAAAACATTCGGGTTTTAATCCATCAACATTATTGCCCTTAATACCGGCAGTCCAGATTATAAGGGAAGTGCAGATTTTATTTCCTGTACTTAGCTGAACACACTTTTCATTACAGCCAGTTGCCATTGTATTCGTCATAACATTGACATTCAGCTTTTCAAGAAACTTCTTTGCTTTTTCTGATGACTTTTCTGACATCATATTCAGCACTCTGTCAGTTGCTTCGATAAGATAAATTTTGGCTTTGTTGTTTTTAAGCTCCGGATAATCTTTTGGCAGAATATATTTATTCATCTCTGCAAGAGCTCCGGCAATCTCGACTCCGGAAGGTCCTCCTCCGATAATAACGATATTCAGGTTCTTTTCCTTTTCTTCTTCATTTTGTGAGATAAGAGCGTTTTCGAAGTTCATAAGGAGAGAATTTCTCAAGTCAAGAACTTCAGCAATTGTCTTCATCCCTTTTGAATTTTGTTCCATCTCCCTGGAACCAAAATATGAATTTGTGGCGCCGTATGACAGTACAAGGAAATCATAATCGATTGTTCCTGCGGAAGTTACAAGTTGATTTTTATCAGATTCTATTGCTTTAACCTCTGTTTTCCTGATATAATAATCTTTATAATGCTGAAAAATTTTTCTCAAAGGAAATAAAATTGAATCTGCTTCAAGGCCGGCTGATGCAACCTGGTAAAACAATGGAGGAAACTGATGATAGTTATGTTTGTCAAGGATAACTACCTGGAAACCTGTGTTTTTCAGCTTCCTTGCAAGAGTAAGTCCTGCAAAACCGCAACCTGCTATTACGACTCTTTTTTTCTCCGATTTCGGGATATTTATCATTTCAGAACCGTTGGTGAAAAAGATACTTTATTTCTATAATATGAACAACTTCAAAGGGTGTTTTGTTTACTAAAACTTTAAAAACCAGGTTCAATCAGTTATTGATGAATAGTTTTGATCCATTTTGGAATTGCATTAATAAGGATTATAAAGACACAGATGATAATCAACAAAGTGAGAATCAGATTAATTAAACCCGGTACCAGGGTTGCTTTATCATAAATCTGAGGGAGATAAATATTTTTCATATTTAGAAATCCGGCAGTAAGTGTTGTCACTCCTACAAACGTCATAGGGACTAATGTTACCCAGGCATATTTTGTTCTCCCCCTATTAATTATAAATGAGGTACCGATTGCAAGAGCAACAGTAGCCAGCAGCTGATTTGCTGTTCCGAACATTGGCCAGATTGTTGCAACTGACCCCGTATAAATAAAGTAGCCCCATGCAAATACTATCAGTCCGCTTGTAATAAGATTTCCCGGCAGCCAGTCTGTCCGATGAAACGGCTTGTAAACTTTACCAAAAGCTTCCTGGAGAATAAATCTGCCGATACGGGTGCCTGCATCGATTGTTGTCAGGATAAACAATGCTTCAAACATTATTGCAAAATGGTACCAGTACGACATCAGGTGTTTCATCCCGGGAATTGATGAAAAGATATAGGCCATCCCGACACCAAGGGAGACTGCTCCTCCTGTCCTGCCTGCAATTTTTTCACCCACTGAAGCAGAAAGCTGGTCAAGATTTGATTCCGTAAAACCCATTCCATGAAGCTTAGGGAGAATTGCCTGGAGTTTATCAACTGGGACATTGATCTGAAAATAATCAAGCGGAAGCAGGCTGGTTGCAGCTATCAGAGCCATTATGCTTACTGCTCCTTCGACAAGCATTGAACCTACTGCAATAGGCTTTATATCAGACTCTTTCATTATCATTTTCGGCGTTGTCCCTGAACTGACAAGCGAATGAAATCCTGAAATTGCACCGCAGGCAATTGTAATAAAAAGGTACGGGAAAAGTTTTCCTGGAATAACCGGTCCTCCTCCTTTGCCAAATTCAGTGAATGCAGGCATTTTGATCTCTGGTGCAACAATGATCAGTCCGATTGCAAGGAGTCCGATAATTGATATTTTCATTATCGAGCTGAGGTAGTCGCGGGGAGAAAGAAGAAGCCAGACAGGAAGAACTGAGGCCAGAAATCCATAAAGAGCAATAATTATGGTCAGAGTTTTATGATTGAATGTAAACCATGATGAGAATTGAGAATCAGGCACATAGCGGCCGATAACAACAGCAATTATCAGCATGATAACACCAAATATTGTTGCCTCTAGTGTTTTACCTTTCCGTATCTTGAACATCCAGATACCCATTACAATTGCAATCGGAATTGTTGAAGCAATTGTAAAAGTTCCCCATGAGCTTTCGGCAAGTGCATTCACGACTACAAGTCCAAGTCCTGCAAGGGCAACTACTATTATCAATATTATTGCAAATGCAGTTGTGATCCCGCTGACTTTGTTTATCTCGGCTTTTGCGATTTCTGCCAGCGATTTTCCATCGTGCTGGACTGAAGCGGTCAGAATTACAAAATCGTGTACAGCACCAGCCATAACTGCTCCTATCAACATCCATAAAAATCCGGGCATAAAACCGAATTGTGCAGCGAGAACAGGCCCGACCAGGGGTCCAGCACCGGCAATAGCAGCAAAATGGTGCCCGAATAATACCCATTTGTTCATCGGATAATAATTCTGTCCGTCGTATAACCTGTAAGCCGGTGTCTGGTTCAGATCATTTCTCACTGCAACTTTTGCAGCAACAAAGCTGAAATACAGACGATAAGCGATTACAAACAGAGCAATACTCCCTATCACAAACGGCATTGCATTCACTGAAGATTATTTTTCAGGGTTATTTCAATACAACAAAATTAATATTTCCGCGCACCCGTGCAGCGCAGCATTATGGTAATATCCATAATGCTAATGACTATATACAGAGACTTTTAAGAATAATATTGTTTTTTGCTGAATATTCGTAAATTGCGAATATCTGGATCGAAGTAGGGTGTATTTTACCCCCATCCCATCCTTCCCCCACAGGGGAAGGAGTTATTAGGTTCTTCATCTTTTCCCCCTTGGGGGAAAGGAGAAAGGGGGTGCTATGAATATTGTGAAATCTTTGATTATTAAAGAAATACGACATTGTTATAACCTAAAACAATTAAAATATGAATGTTGAACGGACTTTCGATCTTCTCGACAGATACAGAGAACACTTTATGAAAGAGGATGCTCTCTGCGGCAAACAGGATGGTGTTTGGGTAAAATACAGCTCGCAGGATTATATTGATTACTCTTATAATTTCAGCTACGGTCTGCTTGAACTAGGTATTAAAAAGGGTGACAAAATCATCACAGTATCAAATAACCGGCCGGAATGGAACTTTGTTGATTTCGGAATGTCAATGATCAGTGTTATTCATGTCCCGGTATTTACTTCACTCAGTACGGCTGAATATCAATACATTATCAACCACTCAGAGGCAAAGATGATTATTGTCTCAGACAAGAAATTATTTAAAGTTGTAAATCCTGCAATCGCAGCTTCAGGCAAATCTGTTCAGATTTATTCTTTCGATAATATCGATGGGGTAAAAAACTGGAAGGAAATAGTTGAAGCAGGAAAAAGTAACGCACAAAAGCATTCAAAGACCGTTGAAGATTTGAAAAATTATGTCCGGCCTGACGATTTTGCTTCACTTATTTACACATCCGGGACAACCGGAAAAGCAAAAGGTGTAATACTTACTCACAGAAATATGGTTAGCAACTTCATTTCAGCTGCATCAGTTTTCAAACTTAAGCCTGAAGATAAATATCTCAGTATCTTGCCATTATGCCATGTCGGCGGTCGTTTGGGAAATTACCAGACACAATATAGCGGGAGCTCAATTTATTATGCAGAGAATATGGGCACCATTGCTGTAAATATGGCTGATATTAAGCCTGATGGATTTGATGCTGTCCCCAGAGTGCTCGAAAAATTCTATGATGTCATTATTTCGAAAGGCAACAAGCTCACCGGCATAAAGAAAAAGCTTTTCTTCTGGGCAGTTAACCTTGGACTAAAATATAAGCCGTATGGCGAGAATGGCTGGCTGTACGAAAGAAAATTAAAAATTGCCGATAAGCTGATTTTCAGTAAGTGGCGCGAGGCGCTGGGAGGTAATGTAAGGCTTGTAGGATGCGGAGGAGCCAGCCTGCAGCCTAGGCTTGAAAGAATTTTCTGGGCTGCCGGCATTAAAATATTAAATATGTACGGGCTCACGGAAACTTCTCCGATAATTACAATTAACAGGCAGGAAAAAGGTAAGGTTAAACTGGGTTCGGTTGGGATGACAATAGAGGGTGTCGAAGTCAAAATTGCTGATGATGGCGAAATATTATGCAAGGGACCCAACGTCTCACCCGGTTATTATAACGACCCTGAACTGACAAAAGCCGCATTTGATGAGAATGGCTGGTTCATGACAGGAGATATCGGCCATATTGAGGACGACAAATTCCTGATGATAACAGACAGGAAAAAAGAGATATTCAAGCTGTCGAACGGGAAATTCATTGCACCTCAGATCATTGAAAACATTTTCAAGGAGGCTCCTATTATTGACCAGATTATGGTTATCGGAGAACATGAAAAATTTGCAAGCGCTCTGATTTCTCCCAACTTCAAATATCTTGATGACTGGAAAACATTAAATAAAATCTCAGTTTCTGACAATGAAGAATTGATACAACATCCTGAAATTCAGTCTTTATTCTCAGCAGAAGTAGAAAAACTTAACAAGAAACTGAGCCCTCCGGAAAGAATTAACAGGTTCAGGCTAGTCAAGGATGAATGGACGCCGGCAACAGGTGAATTATCTCCAACACTAAAGTTGAAGAGGCAGTTTATCCAAAATAAATATAAATCACTTATCACACAGATTTATTTTAAGTAATTCATTGGTACAGATAATTCTTTACTTCTATGAATTTAATTAAAGTCACCGACAAAAAGTCGGAGAAAATGTTTCTGGATACTGCCAGGGTCATTTACAAAAACGACAAAACCTGGGTCTGCCCTCTGGACAATGACATTAAAGGAGTTTTCGACCCGCAAAAGAATACATACTTTAAACACGGTGCAGTTGAAAGGTGGGTGCTTACCGGAGAAAAAAACAAATTGATTGGGAGAATAGCCGCTTTTATTGATTACGGTCTGGCAAATTTGTATGAACAACCTACCGGTGGTATCGGATTTTTTGAATGTACTGACAACAAGGACACGGCATTCTTGCTTTTTGATACTGCCAGAGAATGGCTGAAAGAAAAAGGGATGGAAGCAATGGATGGGCCGATAAATTTCGGAGAAACAGATAAATACTGGGGTTTGCTTGTAAATGGTTTTATACATCCTTCTTTCGACGTACCATATAATCATCCATATTACCAGAACCTGTTTGAATCTTATGGTTTTCAGATCTATTACCAGATGGAAGGCTTCCATCTGGACATTACAAAACCAATGCCGGAAAGAGTTATGAAAATTGCAGACTGGGTCATTAAGAAATCCGGATATGAGTTCAAGCATTTTACATGGAAAGAGCAGGAAAAATATACTAAGGACTTTGCTGAAGCATTCAATGAAGCATGGGTATCTTTCAAGAAACATTTTGAACCTCTTGAACCTGCATATATCCGTGCAACTCTGAAAAAAGCCAAACCGATTATAGATGAGGAATTTATATGGATCGCTTATTTTGAAGGAAAACCGATAGGGATTTATCTCATGTTCCCCGACCTGAACATGATCCTGAAGCATCTCAATGGGAAGCTTGATTTAATCAGCCTGATTAAGTTCCTCTGGCTGAAGAAAAGAAAAGTAATGACAAGGGCAAAAGCTCTGCTGATGGGTGTTATTCCAAAGTTCCAGAACCACGGAATTGAATCGGCCTTTATATATAATCTTCTCGGGGTTTTCAAGAAAAAATCTCATTACACTGAAATTGAATTCTCATGGGTTGCGGATTTCAATCCAAAAATGAGAAAGATATTTATTGCGGTCGGCTGTGTGCCTGTTAAGAACTATATTACATACAGGTATCTGTTTGACAGGACAAAAGAGTTTAAACGCTACCCGATACCTGAATAAAGTGCCTTGAGTACTTAGAGTGCCTAAAGTGCCTAGAGTTGGAAATTTAAAACTTTAAGTACATTAGGTACTTTAAAATACTGTTTTATGAAGTATGACATTATTATCATTGGTGGCGGACTTGGCGGTTTAACGGCAGGAGCCAAACTTTCCAGGGAAGGGAAAAAAGTGTTGCTTCTGGAGCAGCATGACCGTCCGGGCGGGTGCGCAACAACATATAAAAGAGGTGATTACACTATGGAGGTCGGACTTCATGAGATTGACGGCCCCTCTCCCATTGATTTAAAAACAAAACTTTTCAACGAGCTTGAGGTTTTTAAGAATGTCACTTTCATTAAAATCCCTGAATTCTACCACTTTGTCAATGATCGTATACAAATTACAGTCCCTCATAATCCTGAAGAGGCTGGAAAAATACTAAAAGAGGCATTCCATGAAGAGAAAGAAGGGATAGAGGCTTATTACAGACATATACTTTATCCGAAAAAGAAAAATGATGATAATGAGACCTCCAAAGAAAAAAGTCTGGGTGAATTTCTCGATTCCATAATTCACAATGAGAATCTTAAACTGGTCCTTCTAGGCAATCTCGGATATTTTCACGATGATCCTTATTCAATATCCTTAACCTACTATTCTGCCGCTCAAGCAAGGTATTTAAACGGTGGTGGAAGCTATATAAAAGGAGGTTCGCAGACATTATCGGATCATCTGGCGGAATACATAATGAAACATAGTGGTGAAGTTGTTCTTAACCACCTGGTCACAGGATTTATAACAGAAAACGGGAAATTGACAGGAGTAACATACAGGAAGACGAAAGGTTCTGATCCGGGCACTTTAAAAGCCTATGCAGATGAAATAGTAGCCAATGCAGCGATGCCAAACATAGCGGAATTATTGCCTGAAAAAGAGGGAAGCATGCTTAAAAATGAGATCGGAAACCAGAAACCGGGAGCATCATTGCTTTCTGTTTATTTCGGTTTTAAAAATCCCCTCAGAAACATTGGCTATCAGCACTATTGTACATTTGTTTTTGACGGATCAATAAAGACTCAGGCTGATATCCTGGAAAACAATAGAGGAGATTATGGCAAACGCAGTTTTACATTTATCGATTATGGCCAGGTCGATTCGGGACTTGCCCCGGAAGGTAAGAGTACGGGAACTCTCTGCTGTATCGATTATTTGACAAACTGGGGAAATTTAACAGAAGAAGAATATAAAACAAAGAAAAAAGAAGTTGCAAAGATCTTCATAGGAAGACTTGAAAAACTAATCCCGGGAATTTCCGGTGAAATAGAATATTATGAGGTAGGAACGCCCTTAACTGTTAAACGTTACACCCTCAATCCGGAGGGTGCGGTCTATGGCTTTGAACAGAGACCATTCAAACCAGCAATCGATACCACTAAAATCTTTGATAATCTTCATTTTGCATCTGCATGGGGAAGAACCGGTGGCGGTTTCTCAGGAGCTATTTATGGCGGCTATCTGTGTGCAATTAATATTATGAGAAAGAGACCCGTAATCAAATGATTATCGATAATTTCAGATCAGGATTCCCTTATCTCATAAAAGAAAGTCACTAAATTCGCTCAATTCTCTTTTTTACAGGCTGGCCGATTATAATCGGTACCTTTTCAACAACAGTTCTTGTCGGATCAAGCTGGAGGGCTCTCTCTTCAGGTATGCTTAGGTGTCTTGCAATATTTCGGATTGCCAGAATTAGGTTTTCTCTGTTTGTTAGTTTAAAATCACGAATCATAATTCTGTCGAGAAGCACAAACCTGAAATCAGCCGGGAAACCATATTTTCTAAGAGTATCAAAGCTGCTTTCAAGCTTAATCTCACCTGAATTCACCAGGTCTTCAATGACCTCTTTGAAGTAAAGATTTATTTTGGGATCAACTTTAAAGCCTATATGAAAATCAATCCTGATAAGAGTCCCCGGTAGGATTTGATTGACTTTATATTCAAAACGATTCGGATCATCAACCTTATCAACGTGGAGAAGCCAGTAAGTATCAGCTCTTTTGGGTTGTTTCTTGAATATAGAATAGATTACTTTCGATTCAACCTGATCCTGCCGGTTTGCTTTGATAATATAAACAAGATTAGTGGCAAATTTGGGTACGCTTTTATCCCGTTTCAGGTCCTTGAATAATTCAATATAATCCCCAAGGTTGATAAATGTGATATGCCGGTTTTTAATTTTTCTTCCAAAATACCAGCCATACATAATCAAAGAATATATTGCCCCCAGCAGAAGCGTGAACCATCCTCCATGCTTGAATTTATGCAGGTTCGCTATCAGGAAACTGCCTTCAATAGTAAGGAAGATCATCATAATTAATATGGCAAGCCTGCGATCAGTTCCTCGCTGATACAGATAATATGATAAAAGTAAAGTGGTCATTATCATAGTTATAGTAATCGCAAGACCGTAAGCAGCTTCCATATTGGATGATTCTTTAAAGAAGATTACTGCAAGGCTGCACATTATCCAGAGTGACCAGTTTACAAATGGAAGGTAAACCTGGCCTCTGATATAGGTAGGATTGATTATCTTAATCTGAGGCCAGAAATTAAGTGAGACAGCTTCACTTATTAGTGTAAATGATCCGCTGATAAGAGCCTGGCTGGCAATAATTGCAGCAGCAGTTGAAATGAGGATCCCCGGGAAAAGAAACCATTTTGGCATTAATGAGAAAAAAGGTAATGCTTCTGAACCCTGAGTGTAATTCATCATCAACCATGCGCCCTGGCCAAAATAGTTAAGCACCAGCATAGTTTTTACAAATATCCATGATATCCGGATATTGGATCGTCCGCAATGGCCAAGGTCAGAATAAAGAGCTTCAGCACCGGTGGTACAAAGGAAAACAGCACCTAAAAGGATGAAGCCTCCCGGGTAATTAACAAGAAAACGAATAGCATATAAAGGATTAAGAGCCAGGAGGATATGGGGGTAATGAATCAGTTGTAAAAAGCCCAGTGCACCAATCATTAGAAACCACACAACCATTATCGGACCAAATGAGATC
>JAPLEC010000122.1 GCA_026391515.1 Bacteroidia bacterium
CATGGCAAGGAAAATGAACTCTTAATAAAGAATGAACGCACAACAAGGACAAATCCAGCTACCGGTAACTGGTCAACACTTACTTACTTTATTGCCAGGCCGTTAACCGTCATGCCTGCTGCGACACTTGACAAACCTTAAACTCATGATTTAGTGTACCAAAGAATTCGTAAACCAATTGTAATCTCAACTGCAATACTTTTTCATCTATTGTTGATTTTTCATTTGTTCTTTTCACCTGTTTTAATAGTAGCTGCATCTTTTAATTCTATCATTAATGCCAGTTTCTTTGCATTTGTTTTGATGTTTCTACTATCATTATTCTTTGGCAGAGCTTACTGTTCATGGTTCTGTCCAGGATGCGGTGTTCAAGAAATCTTATCATTTTTCATTAAAAGGAAATCAAAGAATTCAAAGGCTTTGTACATAAAATATTTCATATTTACTATTTGGATTGGAGCCATAATTACTGGTTATATTTTAAACGGGATTAATAAGGTTGATTTATCTTATGGGATGTCTGACATTACCCTCGAGCGAAAGATTATCCTGACTCTTGGTGCGATTGTTTTAATTGTCCCCCTGACTGCAATTTTTGGAAAATTTGCCTCTTGTAAATACATCTGTTGGCTGGTTCCATTCTTAGTAATTGGAACAAAAATCCGGGATTATTTCCATCTAAAAGGATTACGTTTAAAAAGTGAGAAATTAAAATGTAATAGTTGTAATGTATGTACAACAAAATGCCCTATGAACATTGATGTAATGGAAAATGTCAAGAATGGATACATGCAAGATACAGAGTGTATCCTTTGTGGTAACTGTATAGATCACTGCAAACAAAAAGTGATAAGATTTTCGTTCAAAAAATAAATCACGAACGCCTAACACGGACAATCCCGCTTTTTGTGAAAAAGCGGGATTTCCGGGCCGTTAGCGTTCATGCATAACCACATACACCATGACTGAACCAATAAAATTCGATTTCGTAGCTGATTTATACGATAGCTATGTAACCGTAAATCTGGATTTACAATTCTTCTTAAATGAGACATCCGAATTTAACGACGAAATCCTCGAATTAATGTGTGGTACCGGAAGAGTTTCAATCCCTCTTTTAGAATCTGGGAAAAAACTTTGTTGTGTTGACTACTCAAAAAAAATGCTGGATGTTTTTAGAAGCAAAATTATAGGAAAAGACTATCCAGTCAGTCTGATTCAAATGGATGTCACTAAACTTGACCTGGATAAAGAATTCGGACTGATTCTTCTTCCCTTTCACTCTTTATCCGAGATTCTTTCATCAGATTTACAATTTAACGCTCTCAAATCTATTTCTGAACATCTTAAACCTGGTGGAATTTTTATATGTACCCTTCAAAATCCAACTGTAAGACTTAAGACTGTTGACGGAAAAACAAGACAACTTGGAGAATTCGCATTAATTGACAATAAAAAAATGATTGTCTCCTGTTCAAATAAGTATAATCCGGACAACGGAATTGTATCCGGATTTCAACTTTATGAAATCTATGATAACTCTAACACATTGATCGACAAAAGAAATCTCGATATAAACTTTAAACCAATATCTGACTTAGAATTTAAAAACTTAATCAAATCTCTTGACCTGGAGATAATTAACACATATGGTGATTATTCCAAAAATGATTTTATCGAACAGACTAGTAATTTTTTGATTTATAAATTGAAAAAACAAAGCACGAAAGCCTGACACAGACAATGCTTGGAGAACAATTTGACTTTAATATCTTTCTGAATATTGTAAATTTATTGAATCAATTAATTTATCTTGTAGTGAAGAATCCCCTGACCAGAAAAAATGTGAACATAAGACATCTATATATCTATAAAAAACTTAATCTTTTAAAATTAATGCGATGAAAAGGTTACTTTTCTATTTTACAATTTTAATGCTGATAACAGGTTCATGTAAAAAAGATAATTCAGCGAATCTTTTATCTGTTGGCGACAATTACCAGGGCGGTATAATCGGATACATCTTACAACCGGGTGATCCTGGATACGTGGAAGGTGTACAGCATGGACTAATAGTAGCTCCTGCTGATGCATACGATGGTGAATGGGGGTGTTATGGCACAGAACTCGATGGCTCTGATGCACTAACGCTTGGATCCGGAAACCAGAATACACAGGACATAGTTGCAGGTTGCTCCACCACAGGGATCGCAGCAAAAATTTGCGCTGACCTGGTCTTGGGTGGTTACAGTGATTGGTACTTGCCATCACTTAATGAGCTTTCTTTAATCTATTCCAATAAAGCTAAAATAGGAGGCTTCTCATCAAACTACCACTGGAGCTCCAGCGAGTACGATGCTGACTATGCCTGGTTTGTTGTTTTTGAAACCGGTCAAGAAACGTATGGCGGTAAAAACGGGCAGAATGAATTTCGTCCGATCAGATCCTTCTGAAGAGCGATTTTGTCTGCCAATAGCTATTCCCTGCTGGATTATCAAGAATGGTTTTGAAAATAAACGAACACTAACACGGATAATGTAAATAAACTCAATAACATTTACAACTCCTTGACAACTTTTTTATAGACCGCGATCGCTAATTTGGCACATTTGCTTTTGCGCGGCACTCAATCCAACCTAAATGCAAAAACAAAAGAGCCAAATTACCTCCGCACTAAATCAAAGAAAAAAAAGTCAAGCTTCTTAATGTCAATTAATTATTTATACATTTTTCAGAATAATTATTAAATTTATTAATTCATCCTCAAAGAAAGAAATGTAAAGCGTTTCGTCAAACAATAAAAATAGCTTAGCAAGTAAATTATGAAATGTAAACAAATGATTATAACTATAATTCAATGTCAGGGATCAGTAATTAGTGATGGTGGATCGGCTGTTTATGCCCGTGGAGTTTGCCGGAGTACTTCGTCAAGTATAACTCATTCAATGTTCGTGCAGTACGTACTTTCTAATCTTGTAAAAACTAAAGAGGTATTTAAATAAACTAAATCAATTAATTATGAAAAACTTAACAAAAATTTCAACAGTGTTGATGTTGCTAGCAGCAATTACCTTACAGGTATCAGGCCAGACACTGAAAGAGAGAATCGACCAGGCTAAAGAAATCAAGGTCTATTTCAGTAATTCGGATATTAAACATAATCCGAATACAAATCCTCCTCCCGGTAGTCAGAACAAGGGAACCGGTTGTCCGGCATTTACTGAAACAACACCTATCCCGGCAGATTATATCGAAGCTGAAAAACAGGTCATTGATCTGCTGAATAAAGGTTTTGCTACCACTGTTTTTGTTACAGGCGACATTTCAACTGTTCCGTTATTTACCGAAGGAATACAAAAAGGAAACCAGGACTGGCTTAAGCTAGGTGAGCCTTTAGTTGTATGGATAAGCACTACCGGTACCTATAATGTTGAAAATGTGGGTTTAATGGGTGCTGTAGACTGTGTTAATTCACTGTCAGTAGATTCATACCTCGCATTTTATGGGATAGTTAATGGGAAAATAAAAGTTCTTGGAAACAAAAATCTGGTAAATAAAAAGACGCCGACAGTAAAGACAAAAGTCTGTGATGACTATGCCTATTTTGTTAAGAACTTTCCTCTTTCATCTTTATCGGATGCTTTCAAAACCGGTATTGCTGAAAAAACAACTGATTTCACTGTGAAAGAAATGGCTGATTATGATAAAGCCATGAAGAAAAAGAAATAGAAATCCGGATTTATTCTTCATTTGATATGAAAACCTTGTCAAGAGTAGCAGTTGTCCTGGTATTATTATCAGGCACTGCTGCTTTTTTGACCGGGCAAACTTTGAAAGAAAGGATTGATCAGGCCAAAGTAGTTAAAGTATATTTCCGGATCCGGGATATTGAACATAATCCGCATACTGAGGGTGATCCTTTTAGCAAGAAGCCGGGAACAGGTTGTGATAAATTCAAAGAAACCACTCCTTTGCCTTCACAGTATATCGAAGCTGTAAAACAGATTGTTGACTTGTTGAACAAAGGATTCAAAACAACGGTTTTTACAGAAGGCGACCTCACATATATTTCATCACTTCCTTTTAACTCTGATTTTAGTTATCCGGGTTATTGATTTTCAATGTTTTGCAATAAAAGGTTCAGGTGCTGATCCAACCTGTACAAATTCCTGGTTACAATAGATTGACTATGACTTTACTAAAGTGTAACTTTGGGAAAAGAGATACTAAGTCCTGAAGGTGTATTTATACACCCGGTTTGGTATGTATATGAGTACTTTTATTATGCATATAAAAGAGTTAGGTACAATTGATGGGCATCTGCGACATTATTTAGGTTCTTGTAAAGATTTGCCTGATTTTTGTAACTTTGTGATCAAATGAAAACTAGAGACCAAATATTGAAGTTTCTATCTCAGAATAAAAAACTGTTCCGAGACAAGTATCATATTATCCGAATCGGATTGTTCGGGTCTTATGCCCGTGGTGACCAAAATGCAAACAGCGACATTGATTTATTGGTTGAATTTGAGGAAAATACTCAGGATCTCTATGACCTTAAATTACAGCTTAAAGACTTCTTTCGAATCCAACTTGGAATAGAAATAGATATTTGCCGGGAGAAGTATATCAAACCCCGGATTAGGAATTCAATCTTAAAAGAGACTGTCTATGCTGATTAAGGATCAACATTGTTTGGAATCAATCATTGAGGCAGCTGACAGGATTATTGAATACACCTCAAGTTTCAACTCAGCAGATGATTTTAACAATGATCAAAGAAACTTTGATGCAACAATGATGAACTTTGTGGTCATCGGAGAAATGATAGATAAACTTTCTGATGACCTTAAAAGAAAACACCCTGATATTGAGTGGACAAAAATAAAAGGCTTCAGGAATATTGTGGCTCACGATTATTTCGGAATTGACGCTGAAGAAGTTTGGCAGATAGTAAAAAACAAAATCCCTTCTCTAAAATCTGACCTGAAAAAATTGTTAGGCTAGATCTTAAATCTCAACTGTACCTAACACGGACAATAAAGTACATAAACTTGTCATGGTTTTTGCTATCACTCCTACACCCATGACAGATTTGTAATGCCGGTAACGCGACCGCGCCAGTACTTCCTATAAAACTCTGTATACTATGACTTGTAACCTGCTCACAATAAGCCTTATACCGCGACACTCGTATAACTCATCGGGTTTTGTACCTGGACTGCAAAAACACGCGCCCCCGTC